>JAAZNS010000063.1 GCA_012798185.1 Chloroflexota bacterium
AATCTGGCAGGGAATTGCCCAGCGGGGATTTGCATTAACCCGTCCTCCTGGGCATCATGCTACATCAAACCAGGGGATGGGATTTTGTTTGTTGAATAATATTGCTACTGCAGCAGAATACCTCATAATGAAAAACGATGCCAAGCGGTTGGCGATTGTTGACTTGGACCTCCACCATGGAAATGGCACGCAGGAAATATTTTGGGCGAGAGGTGACGTGTTTTATATTTCCACCCATCAGTATCCATATTATCCTGGTACCGGTGATTTGTCGGAAATTGGTGTGGGGGATGGTACTGGAAAAACAGCAAATTTCCCCCTTCCTCCTGGTTCGGGCAATCTTGCTTTTACAACGATCATGCAGGAGATAATCCTTCCTCTTATCAACCGATTTCAACCTGAAATGATTTTAGTGAGCTGCGGATTTGATTCCCATTGGAAAGATCCGTTGGGGCATTTATTACTTTCGGCAGAAGTGTATGGAAAGCTTATAAAAAGCCTTGTTGATTGGGCTGATGATCATTGTGCGGGGAAAATCGCATTGTTTCTAGAAGGAGGATACGATCTAGAAGCCAGTGCGCTTTGCAGTGAGTCGATCATGGCAGCTTTACTAGATCGAACATTTGTTGATCGTTTAGGTGATTCGCCGAAACCGGAAGGAAAATCCTGGAAATCGGTTTTCGAAAATGCAAAGCAAATTTGGTCTTTGTAATCACCTTGTTTTGGAGGTTTTAATGGCAAAAGTCGTCGTTCGATGGATAAAATCTCACTTAATGGTAGGAACGGATTCAAATGGGAATTCTATTGTCATTGGGAATATTTCAGATGATGAAGATTATGCTTCGGGAATAAAACCATCTGATTTATTGTTATTGGCTGCTGCTTCGTGTTCGATTTATGATGTGGTCGATATTCTAAAAAAACAAAGGGAATCATTTAATAGATTACAAGTTTTTTGTGAAGGGATACAGTTGGACAAACCGCCCTACACTTTCAAAACTGTTCATCTTCATTACATGATTTCTGGTACAGTTAATGCACACAAATTACAGAAAGCGATCAAGTTATCTGAAGAAAAATACTGTGCTATTCTCAGTACGATCCGTCCTGGTGTAGAAATTAGCAGCGATTATGAAATTTGTAAGTGAAAAAAAGGTGCTTTCTTACTTAATGAATAATTGCCAATCTAAAGAAAATTCCTCGAGTTTATTAACTGATAGGTTTCTAAAAGCCTTTGAATTTGCATTTCGATTGCATAAAAACCAACTGCGTAAGGGGTCCAATATCACATATTTATCTCATTTAATGGCTGTTGCAGCGCTGGTAAGCGAAGATGGTGGTGACGAAGAAGAAGTTATTGCTGCTATACTCCATGATACAGTGGAAGATCATGGAGGGTATAAAACATTATTCGAAATTCGTGAAACATTTGGGGAGCGGGTAGCAAATATCGTTGAAGCATGTTCGGATTCGTTTACACTTCCAAAGCCGCCATGGGAAAAACGAAAGCGTGATTATATTTTACATCTCAAAAATGCATCACCCGGTGCAAGGCGTGTATCCTTAGCAGATAAGATTCATAATGCACGCTCGATTCTAAGAGATTTGGATTGTATAGGAGAGACTGTTTGGGAAAGATTTAATGGCGGTAAAAGAGGGACGGTTTGGTATTATCAATCATTATCCCAGATTTTTACCCTTGAGCAAGATGGTTATATGGCGATAGAATTTAAACGATTGGTTTCTCAAATTTCTGAAAGATAAAAATAGCATTTATGAATGTTGTCGTTATCATCTCTGCAGACATCGAATGGCGTAGTATATGTAAATTACATGCTCATGTGGATATTTTTCACTCCCCGATGGGTGAATGGTTTCTCGATGAAATTGAGGTTTTTCAGAAACGTGAATCAATACGATATTTTCATGGGGGATGGGGGAAAATTTCAGCAGCTGCCTCAACACAATATGTGATCGACCAGTGGAGACCGGATTTATTGATCAATCTAGGAACCTGTGGAGGTATCAAAGGACAGATTGACAATGGAATAGTTGTTTTAGTCGATCGCACCATTGTTTACGATATCATCGAGCAGATGGGAGATAATATTGCAGCGACTGCATATTACACAACGGATTTGGATTTATCATGGTTGGGAAAAGATTATCCAATGGACGTAATTAAAACGTCAATCGTTTCGGCTGATAGAGATTTAATCGTTCAGGATATTCCCCATTTAAAACGATTATATGGCGCCCAAGCCGGTGATTGGGAATCGGGAGCCATTGCTTTTGTGGCTTCAAAGAATAATACACCATTATTGATTCTGCGCGGTGTTACAGATTTAGTGGATGAATCGGGCGGAGAAGCGTATGGTCATATCGAATTATTTGAACAAACAGCTCATATTATTATGCAACGCCTTGATCAATCTTTATCGGGGTGGCTTGAGATTGCAGGGGTGTTATAATTTTTGAATTACGATTATAAAATTTTGGCTAAAATAACCTTATGTCTGATCAACAAGAATTAAGTGAACGTGAGCTTGAAATATTAAAACTTGTAGCTACTGGAGTAAGTAATAAGGAAATAGCTCAAAGGTTATATATAAGCACAAATACGGTAAAAGTTCACTTAAAAAACATTTTTAATAAAATTGGGGTAGTATCAAGGACTGAAGCTGCAATGTTTGCAGTAAAGGTGGGATTAATTCCCGAAATTGTTCAATTAAAAGAGGAATCCGAAAACTATCCAAAAGAAATAGAAGAGCAAACCATAACTATTGCTCCCCGAAATCAATGGTATCGAATTGTTTTGTTTCTAATTTTGATTGGGATTAGTATAGGGGTTGGCATTTATGCGTTTTGGCAGTTAAACCAAGCGAAAACTTTTGCAGAAAATAATCAAACTCTTCCAACTCCTAGTCCAATTCCCCGATGGTGGGAAAAAGCATCCATGATTACTCCACGCAAGAATATGGCAGTTGTGGCATACGAAAATCAAATTTACGCTATAGGCGGGGAAACGGTGAGCGGTATAACTAATGTGGTCGAAAAATATGATTTAACTACCGACGCCTGGACAACAATAACGCCTTTACCCATGCCTTTATCAGAAGCT
>JAAZNS010000064.1 GCA_012798185.1 Chloroflexota bacterium
ACACTCAGGGAGCAAATAGAATCGATTAACCGGTACTTAGCCGATCCATTGTTCGATGAAGTGAAGGCAGTTGAAAAGAAAAAAGAAACTTTCGAAGAAAAGATTAATTATGTCAATGAGCTTATCGATAAGGTTCGGGAGTGGCAAGTAGATTTAGGCAATCATTCTCTCGAGGATCTCCCTCAAGAACTTGCGATCGATCCTGTACTCAAAGAACAACATGCTAATGCAGGCCAGGCTAAAACTATCGTCAGCCAAGCATTAGCAAATTCAATTCCCCAATTAATCTCCACAAAAGAGCAAATCACCAAATCGTACGAAACCTGGATGCCCGAATTTACTAAAGTATCAGAGGCATATGCTGCCTTACTCAAGGAGATTGGCGGAGATCGTGAAGCCAAAGAGCGTGAGCGTAGGCGGTTGGAAAAGCAACTTGCTACCCAAGAAAAGGAAGAACGCGATTGCCGTGCTCTAAGTGAAAACCTGGCTGGATTGTTGAGTAACCGAAATGCATATTTAGACCAACTTGAACGAGCTTACCGCAGAAAATTCGATATCCGCAAAGAAAAATATGATGAATTAACAAGATTATCGGATGAGAAGCTGCAGCTTATTCTTAATCATGCTGCTGACCGAACTGATTACGAAAACAACCTTTCAGAACTACTAAAGGGCGGTCAGAACGCCCCCTCTGTTGCGGATCGAACCAAGATTGCAAACGGCATTCTGCCGAGACGATTTGTACAACTTATTCTTGACCGCAATGATGCTCACCTAGCAGCTGAGGCTGGTTTGACAGAGACTTGGGCAAAAAGAGTGATTGAAAAGGCTTGGTCAACCGATGATTTCACCAGAGTATTGGCATTGCAACATAATTGCTTCCCTGCTGATGTACCCTCCATTCGTTTCCGCAAAGAAGGCGGAGTATACGATGATCTGACCGAGCTCTCGATTGGCCAGAAATGCACTGCCCTGCTCATTATTGCATTATGTGATGGAACAATGCCGGTTGTGATTGATCAACCCGAAGATGCATTAGATATCATTTCAGTCTGGGAGGATATCGCTAAGAAGCTGCGTCGCGGTAAGAATTCGCGTCAATTCATTCTGACAACCCATAATTCCAGCGTGGCCGTGGCGTCCGATTCAGATCAATTTATTGTGCTTAAGGCCGGCGCGACATCTGGGCGTGTTGTTGCCTCTGGCGCAATTGACCGCCCGGAAGTGAAGAAAGCGGTCATAGACCACCTGGAAGGTGGCGAGGATCCTTATATTCTACGATCCAAGAAATATAATATCCATCCGGAGCAAAAGTAAAACTTCATTATGGCATACACCAACCATCTCCTTTTTAACAATATTTTTCTGCGAAATCTTCATCCCATAGAAGAAGAAATCGCTTCTGCCAACTATCTCGTCCACGAAAGCGCCCGGGATTGGTATCGAAATGCTGATTTCTCTTCTCCACATAGTCTGGTCGAAACCTGGATTCGTCCCCTGCTAAATCAACAAACTTTGGATTTGGTCGAAGTGGGACCTGAATTTCCAGAAGCCTGGTATCTGGTTGCGCCATGGGAACGTGAGAGTCCGCTCGCGATCTGTTATGTGGTTGGTGAGCGCCAAAAATTGGATGGTCATACGCCGGATGGCACGCTGCCTAAAGGTCAGCACTGGATGATCCAGGCGGTGAACCTGGCGTTGCAAAAACAGGAACACAATCTTCGTTGGATCGTTTTAACCAACGGAGATCAATGGCGCCTGCTGGATGCCAAAAATCTTCGGAAATATGAAGCCTTTTTAGAAATTGACCTGATTGATTTGCTCAACGGGCAGGACGACCGGCTGGCAGCCTATCTCTTTCATCATATTGTCAGGCTTGAAGATTCGTTGGAAAAGGATGAAGCAACCAATAAAAATAAACTGGATGCATTTTTAGAGCAATCCATTCAAGCGACTGAAGCCACAGAAAAATACCTTAAAACCAGTGTCAGCGATAATCTGAATACCCCCGGTGGCGGGGATGGAATTATGGCGCAGCTCTGCATGGGATTGGTGCATGCCATCGATCCCAGTGGAACGCGTGCTTTTACTGACGCAGAACGGGATGAGATTTACCGCAATGCAACCTATTTACTGTATCGACTTCTGTTCATTTTTTATGCCGAAGCGCGCAACCTGCTGCCAATGGACCGCGAGGACTACCGCGCCATCAGTCTGAACCGGTTGGTGGAAGATGCTTATGCCGTTCACCTCAACCCCGGTAATAACGCTATCCAGCAGACAAATCTTTGGGATCAGCTTAACACCCTGTTCAATGCCATTCAGTATAGCGACGAGTATATGGGCATCCCGCCGTATAATGGCGGCTTGTTTGAGAATGACGACAAAGTTTATTTGAAGGAATGCAAGATCGCCAACCGATTTTTGGCGGAAGCGCTGGTCGAACTTGCCTTTTTAAGCAATCCGGAGGAAGAAACACTGGCGGAGCGCATCGATTACCGTGATCTGTCGGTGCGGCATTTAGGCAGCCTGTACGAGGGCATGATTGAGTATCGCTTATTTATTGCCGAAGAAGAGCTGTTGGCACGGCGGGATAAAGACGGAAAAGTCAAATATCTGAGCGCTGAGAAGACGGAGCGCAAACCGAATGACGAGCTCCTGAAAAAGGGAAAAGTTTATTTCGCCCAGAGCCCGCACGAGCGCAAAGCCACCGGCACACACTACACCGCCGAAGACCTGGTGGAACGCCTGGTCAAGCAGACTGTGCTACGCCTGCTGAACGAGCGCTGGCA
>JAAZNS010000006.1 GCA_012798185.1 Chloroflexota bacterium
GAATACAAACCTTTGTAGCATTCGTAATTCGTGGCGGAATCCAGCGCTTTTGAATTGACCCATTTTGTGTAATTGCCGTGGATGATCTCGCCCAGCAGCCAAAAATCGGGTTTAAGGGCGTGGCAATGCGCTGACAGATTGTGCAGAAAGGCTTTATCCAGGCTGTAGGCAACATCCAAGCGCAAGCCGTCGATGTCGAATTCCTGTACCCACATTTCTACTGCCTTGAAGAGGTGTGCCGTTACCGTCGGATTTTGCAGATTGAGCTTCACCAAATCGAAGTGATTTTCCCAGCCCTCGTAACTGAAGGGATCACCAAAAGGGCTGTGAGACGAAAAATCAAGGCGGGTGAACCAATCTTTATAAGCAGATTGCTGCCCCTTTTCCTGCACATCGCGGAAAGCCCAAAAATGGCGTCCGACATGATTGAATACCCCATCCAGGATAATGTGCATGCCCCGGTTGTGGATTTCATTGACCAGGTGGGCTAAAGTCTGGCGGTCGCCAAGGCGGCGGTCGACCTGGAAATAATCGGCGGTGTCGTAGCCGTGGGCACTGGATTCGAACAGCGGACCGAGGTAGAGAGCGTTCACCCCCAGATACTGTAAATGATCCAGCCAGCCCCGGATGCTCTCCAGGCGCGGCACTGGAGAGCTGGTGAAATCGTTATGCTGCGGGGCGCCGCAAAATCCGAGCGGATAAATGTGATAGAAGAAGCTATCTTGAGCCCAATAATGATGTGTATTCATGGTATGTACGTACCGTTAGGTATAATCCTTTTCTTCGGAGTTATATAAGCTTTTTGTTATAAGTTTTCGGTTATGAGTTTTCAGTTAGCAATGGTTGAGAAGCGAAAAAAAATACTTTTTGCTTATTGCCTAATTGACCAGTTACCTGAAATTTGTTTCCCAATACATCGAAACTCTTTTAGTCTAAGAGAAGATGCCATGCATGAACTGGTGAACGATTTGGTAAACCAGCTGGTCGGATAATTCTACGTAACCGTTGAGCGCCAGTCCGATATAAGTGTTGATCATGCCTAGAAATGTGGCTGCATACACCTTATGCCTGCCGCGCATATTGCCGTGATTTGCTACTGCATCGATGAAAACTTTTTCAAGGATCGCATGCTGCTGTTCATTGATCGCAGAAACAGCTTGGAAGGCTTCACTTTCGGGTGGTGAAAACCACAACGAAAGCTGAAAACGGTAATACCGCCGGTTTTCCAGGGCGAATTTGAAATAGCCCTTTACGATTTTCTGAAGCGTTAGGGTAAGGTCACCGTGATATATTGCGTCTTCTCCCAGCATTTGGGATAACCCAACGAAATTTTCATCGATCAAGGTTTCCAACAAGCCATTTTTGCTGCCGAAGAAATGATAAAGGGTGGGTTTGGTCACCCCGGCAGTTTCGACGATCTCCTGCACTCCCACGGCGTCGTAGCCGCGGGAGTCGAAAAGGGTTAATGCGCTTTCGAGAATGGCATCACGGCTGGTCATTTGAGTTTTCTGCAGGTTTTGATTGCAAACCGAGTATACCGTTCGGTATATTATTTGTCAAGGGATTTTTTATTTTATATATCACAAAGAATGAGAAACGGGTTTATCTGCTGTAAAATCGATATTATCCAATCCTTATGCAAGGGATTATGATGAAATTTTATGGGTGATATAATACCCCCTCATCGGTTTTTGGAATCACGATAACATGGCACTCACCACAATAATCATTTTTTCCCTTATCTTTTGTTTTACATTTTTAAATGGCATTACAGATTCCAGCAATATCGTAGCAACCATGATTTCCTCTCGAGCGGTGAACCCGCGCACGGCGTTGTGGATTACAGCAATAGCAGAATTTATTGCCCCATTTATATTTGGTGTATCGGTCGCGAATACGATCGGAAAAGGCATTGTTGAAATATCTTCCCTAAAAATCGAAGTTATTTTTGCTGCGGTATTAAGCGCTTTAATTTGGAGTTTAATAACGTGGCAGTTTGGCATTCCCAGTAGTTCTTCCCATGCTCTGATTGGGGGAATCCTTGGCGCGGTCTGCATGGCAGCGGGATTTCAAGCCGTAAAAATCGAGGGATTGATCAAAGTAATCGTTGGGTTATTTTCTTCACCATTGATTGGATTAGCAGGTGGTTTTATCTTGATGAAGGGAGTGCTTTATTTTGCCGGATTTGCCTCTCCCCGAATCAATATTTTTTTTAAACGTTCTCAACTATTAACTGCATTATCTTTAGCATTCTGCTACGGTACCAATGACGCACAAAAAACATTAGGCATATTGACATTAACTTTATATATTTTAGGGATCATTAAAAATTTTCAAGTTCCGTTTAGTGCAATTTTATTGAATTCGATATTAATTTCTCTGGGAACGATTTTGGGCGGCTGGCGGTTGATCCGCACATTAGGCGCAAAGTTCTATAAAATTCGACCAGTTCATGCTTTCTCCACACAATTAACTGCCGCCAGCGTAATTCTTGCCAATTCATTTTTTGGCGCTCCGGTCAGCACTACACAGGTAGTTAGTTCTGCAATTATGGGCATCGGTGCAGCCGAGCGGATCAATAAAGTGCGCTGGCATGTGGCTGGGGAAATTGTCATGGCATGGGTATTCACTATACCTTCTACCGCATTAATTTCAGCAGCGTTTTATTGGGTGTTCACTCGCTAGTTGCGCCCAGCAGCTTTGTACAAAAAAGATAATAAATTTCGGAAGATTAAGCGCTCTTGAAAATGCAAACGGGTTTCATCTGGCGTTGCGGTTTATAACAAGTTTCCTGATTTCCTTTTGAATTTTTAAATAGGGACAAATGTCATCGGGATTATATGAATAAGGAAAATTAATCTCTATTTATAAATATGATTTAATTAATCAACAAACCTCGATTTTCAATAAGGAGAGATATATGGGAAAGACACATGAAAATTTAAAAACTGCTTTTGCTGGTGAATCTCAGGCAAATCATAAATATACTGCTTTTGCCAGAAAAGCCGATGAAGAGGGCTTCCATCAGATAGCACGTTTATTTCGTGCAGCTGCTGCAGCTGAAACCGTTCATGCCATCAACCATTTCAAAGCAGATAACGGTGTCCAATCGACCGCTGAAAATTTAAAAGAAGGAATCAGAGGTGAAAATTACGAAGTGGTGACGATGTATCCTCCCATGATCGAAGATGCTGAAAAAGAAGGGGATAAAAAAGCATTGCGATCGTTCAGCTGGGCTTGGGAAGTAGAGAAAGTTCATGAGGCGCTGTATCGAAAAGCCCTGGAAAATATTGATAAACCAGCAGAAGAATTCGATTATTACGTTTGCCCGATTTGCGGTTCTACACACGAACGCTCTGCTCCGGAAAAATGCCCCATCTGTGGTGCACCAGGTTCAAAGTTCATAAAGATTAGTTAAGCGTAAAAAGCCCGCAGGGTTCAGAATAGTAAGTCTCTGAACCCTGCTGATTATATATTGCCGCTTAGATATTTAATCGCTTGGTATATCCTTTATGGATTCACTGAAAATGTCTCGAACATCGCATCCAGTAATGCCAGATTGGGCGTGAAGGAATTGGCAGCTTGTGCTTCGAGTGATGCAGCGGTTTCCATTTTATAAGTATTGAAGTTATCTACAAAGGTATTTAAATCTCCGCCAGGGATTTCATCTCCGGTGGCTGGTAAGCTGGGGTGAGATACAGGCATTACGGCAGCAATATAATATGCACCGTCATTGGTCAATCCTTGAAATGTGTAAAACAGGCTGTTATTGTTAATTGGATAAAAAGCTTGTGCATACATGGTAAGAAACCGCACACCGTTGCCATTCTTGAAAGAGAGATATTTTATGTTCGAGTGGAACATTTGACCGGCATTCCACAACGGTAAAAACGGAATTCTCTCAGGATTGACTGGTTTTTGCACCAGGAATTGGGTCAGGTCATTGATCACAGAAGCGGCTGAAGGATCCTTTTCAGCATATTCCTTTGCCGGATAGACTAATATGTGCGGAGAGTGGAAAGTACCGCTTAACGGATAACCATTGAATGTGAATTTGATATGTTGTGGATATACCTCACCGGGCATCAGGTCGGGCTGGTCTGAAAATGCCGCTAAAATTGTTTCTGCATTGACAGTTTGAGCGATACCCAAGGGATAGGTAAAGGAGACATTATTTACGTTTACATTAGGTGTGGGTTCAAGGGTAGGTGAAATTGTAGGCGGCGGCAAGGTTGCTGGTATTTCCGTTGGTGGGATGGCTTCTGTTGGGGGAGGCGGATTGGTTGGCGGTGCCTCTATGACTGGTGAAGTCAAAATACTGGTCGTAAGTAATTGAGGTATTGCGGCATTATTGGAAGCGTAATAGTAATAATATAATCCGCCGGCTATAACCCCGCCGACACAACAAATTATCAAAACTAATGCCAAACCTGCCAAAATCCACCAAGCGGTGTTTCGTTTCGGAGGGGGACGTGTTGCATATATATTCACATGAGAAGGAGGGGTATTCATATGTCCTATGGTTTTACCGTTTTCTCTTCAGGCGGATGAGCGCGGAAATACTTAATATATCTTCCGGCGTAGGGGTCTCTGCCTAATAACAGATCAATAGCTCGGAGACTTTGGGTATATTTGACCGGATCGGTGATGGCACAGCTTGCGCCAACGGAGATAGCTAATCCCAGGAAAGCCACATTAATGATATCACGTTCCGGCAAACCAAATGAAACGTTGCTGGCGCCCAGGTTGATATTCACACCAAATTCCTTATGCACCAACTCAATAGTCTTTAAAGTAATTTTGCCGGCGTTGCTGTCAGCGCCGACGGTGAGCACCAGGGGGTCGATGACCACATCTTCGATTGGAATGCCCAATTTTGCTGCCCGCTCGATGATCTTCCCAGCAAGTGCAAAACGTTTTTGTGGGTCTGCAGGGATGCCGTCTTCATCCATCACTAAGCCAATCACAGCGGCGTTATATTCTTTTACAACCGGCAGAACTGCATTAAGAGAAGCTTCCTCACCATTGACTGTATTGACCAAAACCTTACCGGGGGCAAAGGTCATCGCTGCTGCCAGCGCTTTGGGGTTGGGTGTATCGATGCACAGCGGGATATCGAATTCATCTGCCAGCATTTTTACTACTTTAGGCAGTAAGGCAACGTCATCGATACCTGGTACGCCAACATTGACATCCAAAATATCTGCTCCGGCATCAACCTGTTTTTTCGCCAGTTCACGTACATAATCCATGTTGCCTTCCTGAAGCGCAGCAGCCAGTTTTTTTCTGCCAGTTGGGTTGATTTTTTCACCGATGATGGTAAAAGCTCCTTCGGTATCAATCTTTACCTGTTTTGTTTTGCTTTTTAGAATGGTTTGCATTTTTGCGACTCCTTGAAGTGGTAGTGTGTATGAATATCAATAACCGGGTAATAATGGACGCGTCCAGGGTATGCCTAAAAGAATGCACAGCGTAGCCAGGGTGAAGAATGTCGCAGCACGTTGGTGTTTTACCAGCGATGTATTAGCTCTGGGTGAAAGCACCTTTCCCAAGTGAGCGAATACGATTGCCAAGATCATATATAAGCTATGAATGAGCACGTAAAACCGCGTGTTGGTATTTTGTAACGCTAGAGCACCATTCGATAGTGCATTACGAGTGATAGGGCTAAGGAAGAAATACAAAAATAATCCTAACAAACATTGAATATCTAAACTAATTGAGAACGCTAAACCCCATCGGCGGTCGAGCGCTGCCCATTCTTTTTGTGCAGACAACCCCATAAAAGATCGGTATGCTGCGGTTAAGCCAAATATCAAAACAACCCAACGGATAACATTATGCAGGGATAAAAGCTTTAAATACATGGGTGTTTTGCCTGATTGAAGGTATGCTCACCGAAGAATTTCCGGTTGATAGAAATCAGTATTGAATCACACGAAAAAAAGACGGGATTTGCGCAATATTGAATTGTTTTGACGCTCATGACAATTATAAGCGATGAATCGAATTTCTATCCACCTGTAATTGATTTTCGATTGGGCATGATTTTACTAAATTCCCACGCCATTAGAGCCTATGCAAAACCACATAATCCCTCATTTTTCGTAACAATTCAGTCGGCTTGGGAGAGTATCCAATTGTTAAAATTTGGGACTTTTTTCGCTTTAATGATTTTTATTCAACACCCTCACCAATACATTTATGTCCTTTTATTACCAAGGGATAATCTTTGCCCTCTAAATGGTTATTGTTTGTCTTTTTATGGTAGGATTCTATTCAATGTAAAAAAACGAGAATTGAATAATCGAGAAACAAAATCAGAAACCCGAGAACAGATAACCGATGTGAGAAAACCACTTTCAATTGAGGACACTATGATTGATCTTCCTGATTCTGAAATACTCCCCCTTTCACTGGCGCATAGTTTTTGGACCTGGAGCGCTCAAGGTAAAGTATCCCCAATCCCAATCAAACGCGCAAAAGGCGTTTATTTTTGGGATGTGGACGGAAAACGTTATTTGGATTTCAACGCGATGACCATGTGTGTGAATATCGGTCACGGTGATGAGCGGGTGATCAACGCGATTATCCAACAGGCAAAAGAATTACCCTATGCCGGTCCGCCATTTGCTACCAAACCGCGGGCTGTTCTTGGCGATCTGCTCGCCCAAATTACACCTGGCAATTTGGACCGCTTTTTGTTCACCCTGGGAGGCGCTGATGCCAATGAAAATGCAATTAAACTGGCGCGCGCTTTCACTGGACGACATAAAATCCTTACCCGGTACCGCTCATATCATGGTGCTTCTGCTGGGGCAATGGCAGCCACTGGGGATCCAAGGCGGCTGGCTTGGGAACCAAACTTGATGACTGGTGTGGTTCATTTCCTTGATCCTTATCGGTATCGCTCAACAATGCACCGTACCAATCCGGATATCCCAGAAGAAGAGTTTGCGCTGGATTATTTAAATCATTTGGAAGAAATTCTCACCTATGAGGGGCCAGAAACGATTGCTGCAATTCTCATTGAATCGGTTACGGGAACCAATGGGGTGATCATTCCGCCTGAGGGATATATGCAAGGGGTGCGTGCTTTATGCGATAAATATCACATCCTGCTGATTGCCGATGAAGTCATGAGCGGGTTTGGACGAACAGGAAAATGGTTTGCTGTGGACCATTGGAATGTAGTCCCAGATTTGATGACCATGGCAAAAGGATTATCATCTGCTTATGCCCCCTTGGGTGCGGTAGCGATCAAACCAGCAGTTGCTGATTACTTTAAGGATCGAGTTTTTCAAAGTGGATTAACGTACACAGCTCATCCCATCTCGCTGGCAGCGGCAATCGCTACGATCAATGTAATGAAAGAAGACCACATTGTGGAATGGGCAGCCGCAATGGGACCGGTGCTGCGGCGTAAACTTTCAGAC
>JAAZNS010000065.1 GCA_012798185.1 Chloroflexota bacterium
GAAACGATAAATCCAAGTTTGACTAGATCAAACAATTGGTATTCAGCAGCCTCGAGGCTGCTGCCAATATTTGGACGGAAAAAGAGAAAATAAAGCAGTTTCCGAAAAGCAAGTTTAATGAATTGCTGCGGATGCTCCAAGATAAACTGCCATCCCTGCTGGTAGAAGAAACGATCTCGCTCCACCTCAGACATTTCCAGCGTGCTTTCTACCAATGCTCTGTCGATCTGGGTGGGAAAAATATATTCTCCGTTGGATTTAGCGTTATTGCCTATCCAAAAATTCAACCCGCCGTTAGTCGATGTGACCATTAACACACCATGCGTTCGATAATTATAGTAAATCCAGGGGAAAAACACGATTACAGCTGCTAACCCCATGGCACAGGATAATTTCAACCATAATCCCCATTTCTTCCATAAATTACCTAGCCACCATAAAGGGATTAAAGGCAAAATAGGCAACCAGGTCGACCTGGTTAACGCCGCCATCGCCAGACTAACGCCGCATAATATTGCATTGATCAAAGTATAGTTTTTAACAGTTCGCACTGCCAACCATATTCCCAATATTACGAAAAAGGTTTCAACTGTGGTTGTACTGATATCGACAGAATAACTGATAAACGGAGGATAAACCGCAGCAATTAATGCAGCGAATAGAGCCTGTTTATGATTGCCGCTAACATCAATAACAAGCCCGTATAAAAATATAATAACCAGGCAGGATAAAATGATTTGGATGATTTGTAATAGCGATGTATGGATTGTGCTACCCACAATCCGGGTGAAAGCTAATAACATCGGATAAACCGGAGGAACAAACGAAGTAGGTGTAACGGGTGTTAAATGATAAAAATCAAATTGATATTGACCCGATTCCACGAGAAGATCGGCTATTTCTTCAGGTTCGAACTTCCAGGGGACATGAGAATCCCACACGAAAAAAATTGCACTAATGCGCAATAACCCTGCCAATAAAATAATTATCCCCAACAGCACGGTTAACTGTTTGGTTTTCACCTATTCCAAATCTCCCTAAAAAGCACCGTTACCAGAGATGATGGCAGGAATCGTACGGATCATTATTATAAAATCTTTAATAAGCGAATAATGTTTAATATAATCAATTTCCAGCGCGAGCCGGGTATCCATATCCAGTGTACCTCGTCCATCGATTTGCATAGGGCCAGTCATCCCAGGCTTCACAGCCAGACGCTGGCGTTGTTCGTCAGTATATAAAGCCACTATGCGAATTTCTTCAGGTCTTGGTCCAACGATACTCATTTCACCCTTTAGAATGTTCCAAAATTGCGGAAATTCATCGATACTCCAGCGGCGTAAGAATCGACCGACTCTGGTTACTCGAGGATCGTTCGGGATTTTAAACACCGGACCTTTCAGCGGGTTTTCTGCAATCACATCTTTGACTTGCTGATCTGCATCGCTAACCATCGTTCTAAGCTTAATGATTTTGAATAGCTTACCATTTTCTCCCACCCGCACTTGGGTATAAAAAATCGGACCGGGGCTGTCAAGCTTGATGGCAATCGCTGCTAATAAAATAATCGGACTCGATAAGACCAACCCTATTATCGAAAAGATTACATCAATTGTTCTCTTTACAAAACGCGCCGATGACTTCAACGCAGTACTCGGTCGCGGCTGGTAGCGTGGCGGGAATACTATACCAAAAGCGATACCAAGGCTTTGCGATATTGCCCGGATGAGTAATAAAACCGGAGAAATCGTTAAGACTTTGCGATCTCTGCGTGCAATATAGCTCAAAAAAGATAATCCGCTGGAATAGAATAGTATTAAACTTATCAAAAAAAGCCAAATGAATTGGGAATAAAATATCGAAAATAAGGCAGATAATCCGATTAAACCCAAAAGAACAATCTGGATTCTTTGAGAACCAGGCGTATGCGAATCTTTAAATGTTTTTTCTGGTAAATTTTTTAAAATATGAACTTTCCAATACCCAATGAGATACTTGCGATAGAAATAATCTTTTACGCTTGTATTATGATAGTGATAAACAATTGCTGTGGGCTCATAAACCATCTTGTATCCTTTTCGGGCAAGCCGAAAAGAAAATTCTTGATCCTCGAGTCGTTGATAGGTTGGATCAAACCCTTCATTTTGCAAAAAGATATCTCTTCGATAGGCAGCAGAATAAGTATCAATGAAATCTATTTGCCCCTGCATGCTTGGCCTTCGATATTTATGTTCATATTCCAGTTGGACAAAGCGGGCTACAAGCGATGATTGTTTTGTCCGGTAAGTTCCCCTAACGCCTACAACATCTTTATCTTCGAAAGGTTTAGTCAAGCAGTGAAGCCACTCATCATCCACCACGCAATCGGCATCGGTGAAAGCGATAATATCCCCATTTGATTCCTGCACGCCGCGATTACGCGCAGCTCCCGCTCCGGCGTGAGCTTGTTGTATCAATTTAACGTTGAATCGGCTTACTAACTGTGCTGTATTATCCGCCGAGCCATCATCGACAACGATAACTTCATAATCGACATCCAGGTTTTTTTGCGAGGTTACAGCTTCTAGGCATTCCTCGATTGTGGAAGCTGAATTCAAGGCAGGAATGATCACCGAAATCATGCCAGTTCACTCCTGTGTGGTATTCATTTCGGGCGCTTTGCTGCTAAATTTTGACATTTTCTTATCAATATTATTATGGTTTAGAAAATTAAAGTTCCCCGAAATAAGCAGATAGATTCCGCTAAATAATAACGGTGGAAATGTAACGATGGCATGCAAAATGATGGCATAGGCAATCGTCATTTGATAAGGAATGCCAAAGGGCTTTAATGCCAATTCTGTAAAGAAATACGCCGTTCCAAAATTCCCCGGTATTCCGAAAGGAAGGGCTTTTAAATATCCCAAGACCAGCACCATACCGCCGGCGACTGCATCGATAGGGAGATTGAAACTTTTAAACAAAAATAAATTCGTTGACCACATCGATACCCAAATAACCACCGTAATAAGCAGCAATGGCGTTATTCTTCTAATATTACGCAGCCATAGACTGCTTTCGATTGTTTTACTGGCAGCTTGCAGCATCTTGATAACCAATGGGTGGGAAAACTTTTTAACGAATTTATCACAATATTTTTTTATCCCCGGACTGAATATGATGAAAATGATTATTCCCAATATAGAAACAACACCAGTAATGGTAAATATTGGTTTTATCCAGTCGTATATTTCCAGCGGCAGATAGAAAATCAATAAAGTGCCAGCAATAATTAATGCTATCGTATCGATCACTTTCTCGAGGACTATCGTAAACACAGTCAGGGCAATATGGCTGTTCGGTTTATCGGCGAGGATAATCCCAATTCGGGCGAATTCACCACCGCGGATGGGCAATAAGATATTCACTGCCTGGCATAAATAGAAAGCACCGGTAATATTAAAAAATGATGGTTTAATTTCGAATTTATATAATAGATATTTCCAGCGCAGGATTTTTAAAAATAAACTTACTAAAATCGAAACGATGGCAACAACCAACCACAAAATACTTAGATTATGGAAATGGTATGACAGTTCCGTCCAATTCAATCCCCTGAGTGAAATTACAAGTAATGAAATTCCACTTAGGATTTTTATTATGGTCCATAAAAGGCTTAATTTTTTGCGCAATCAAAATTCCAAGCTTGTATTCGAGAGATTTGATGTAATCTTCTATCAATAAAAATCATCAACAAAATCCTTCTATGTGTTTTTATGATTAGTCATAATATACTCAATCACACTTGTGTTAAGCTTTACAAAAGTGTTTGCGCAATGGAAAAATATTCCTCCCAATGAGTTAATCGAACATATTTGATTCAAAATATAAAAAGTGCTATGACGGTTCTCGCAGCCAATTGGGTATGCCGGCTATCAAACCCAGCAGCATCCAAAACAGAAATCCTGGCTTTGCCCCCAATGCTACTGCATCATTCAACCCATAGAAGAGGTGCGCAATCAATCCACCTGCCAGCCCTAATATCCAAAACAATACTTCACGGTCGAAAAAAAGCGCTAAACGGAAAACTCTGAATAATTGAATAAACGCAGCAAGGTAAAGCCATATCAACGCAATAAGACCTGGCACGCCCAGGTCAAGCGCAGCCTGTAAAAATTCGTTATGCGCATGACCAACATCGGTATTCGGGTTGAATATGCGCGGTGGATGGACGATATAAACAGCTGTCCGAAAAGTATTCATACCCATTCCAGTCCATGGAAAATCCTGAATGCACTCGTAAGCACGTGTCCAAATTTCCAGCCTGCCTTCTATGGAATTGAGAGAATCTGAAGAGCTGTCCATTGGCGATTCGAATAAAAAACGTTCAAGAACATTTCCACCCCTGGTAGTAATAAATATTGTAAGAGCAATGATGGCGATAATAACGAACATTGCCAATCCTAACTGCATGCGCCGCGGCAATATAAGCCATAGAATGAGACCTACAGCAATCATCAACGCAAAATAAGCAGTGCGCGATTGGGTAAGGATGACTACGCATAATGAAAATAAAGTAGCTATACTGGTGCATAGTATTACCCCCAAATCAAAAGGCTTGATCATTCCCCTGTGATTGGAATTATTTTTTGTATCATAAAATTTATAAATCAAACCTAAAGTAACGGCAAAATACACGGGCAGCACCCATAATAATGCCCCCGCCACTTCATTAGGATGAAACCCCTCTGCTGCACCGGGTAATCCGCTGACCGAAATTGGTAATTTAGCTGTAATTTTCGTAAGAGATGCCAGCTTACCCGTAATGATCCAACGGGTGCCCAGCAGGCTTACCCCGGCAATTCCTGCTCCACAGAGCAAAAAAGTGCCTAAGCAGATATACCAACCTTTTTTAGTAATACCCCGTTGGATAAAAAATATATATGTCGCTAACCCGAGCATTACACCGCAAACTTTTCCCAAACTGATGTTTAAGTCATAGGTAGCCCACAAACTTACCAGTACCATCAATGCCATTAATAGCAATGGCGGATTAAGCGGAGTGTGCAGTATCGGTTTTCCGGTCGATACCCAACCTGCCAGCCAGATGACCGGTAATACTAGTAGCGCTAAGCTGCGCGCGGGTGAAGGGAATAGTAGAAACGGCGCTGCCGCAACTAATAACAGCCAGCTATACTTGTCAATTCCGATTATCCATGATCTCACCAGTGTTTTCATCATCGATTAGAGCTGACCAAACCGCTGCCGGAAATGCACCCGCAAACTTAATGGCAGCCATCCATATAACCAGGGGCGAACTTTCGACATAACATAGAGCCATGAAAAATGGCTGCCTCCCTCCCGGAAATGTACCCGCAGCATTTCCGTCCAGCAGCGATCATCTGAGATACTGGTTTTACCGCTGCCATGCAGCCGAAAATCTGCCCATAAACGCGGGTGATATACCAATGGCGCACATTTTGCCAGCCGCACCCATAGGTCATAATCCATAGCAAAGTAGAAGCTAGGGTCAAGCGGACCCACCTTCCGCCATAGATCAGCCCGGAAAAAGGCAGATTGCTGCGGAATATGGACATAACCCCGGCGCAGCCTTCGATAATCGGTTTGGGCAGCGGGGAATTTTGCCAAAACATTTCCAGTTTCATCGATTAAATTAGCATCGCCATAGACCATGCCCACCTGTGGATTATCTTTTAAAAAGGCGACCGCTTCACCAAATGCGCCGGGCTGGTAACGATCATCGGAATTGAGCCAGGCAAAAATATCGCCATGAGCGCGGGCAAAACCTTTATTAATCGCATCGGTTTGTCCTAAATCCGGTTCGCTCACCCAATCCGTAAGCTGGTTATTGTATTTTTGGATGATTTCCTGGCTTCCATCTGTCGATCCCCCGTCGATAATTATATATTCCAGATTGGTATAATTTTGACTCAGCACCGAATTAATCGCTTCTTCTAAAAAAAATGCCTGATTGTACGAAGGCGTAACAATCGAGATAAGCGGTTTTTCAGGAAGAAGCGGTAAGGTTTCGTATTGGATTTTCATTGCCATTCTGCTTCGGGATAGAAACGGGAAGCTGCTTCACCCGTCAGCTGGGTTATGCGTTCGATCTCATCTTCTGTCAGGCGGCGCTTCCAATTATCCAGATTGGAACGGCTGTCCAGCCGGACAGCATGGACTTTGTTTTGCGATAATTCTTTGGGATTCTCCGAACTGCTGGTTTCAAGAATCGCTTTCTCCACTTTAGAATTGAAATGCAATCCTAATTCGTCATATAATCGGTGGAATTCTTCAAAAGGCTGCCTCGATAAATCTTCATGCCGGGCAAAGATAACTTCGGGATGCTGATTTTGACAATCATATGCAGTTTGATAGATCAATTTCCAAAGCAGGCTGCCTTGGGCAATAATATCATCGGTTTTTTGATGAACGCTAAGAATTTCTTGCCGATATGGGGCTAGGCAGTCACGCATCAGCAATGGCTGCTCCAGCAAATCGAAGAAATTGAAATTCCAACCCAGGCGTTTCAAGCTGCTTACAAATGCAAGAGGATGGCGTACCATTACAACCACCCTGCAATTCAAGCGCTTCATAAACCAGGGTATAGAAAAGGCTGCAAACGGGTCTTTGAGCAAAGGACGTTTGTTTAACAGCTTACCCCAAAAGAAAATATTGCAATCCCGCAGCATGCGTAAAAAATCATGCCAGGATTTCAATGATTGGATTTCTGCCCATAGGTGATAACGATAACTAAATATATCGTCAAACGCAGGCAGATACGCCGACTCATTTTCCTGCGTAATATAGGTATACCAGCCAGAAACGGGAACTTTCATCACACCCGGGCGATGCCACAAATTCAACGGCTCGCTGATATAAGCTGCCTCGCCGCTGGCACATAAAATTTTCCCCACCCAGGTAGTGCCCGAGCGGTGAACTCCCGTAACCAGAATAGGCTGATTTCTCAGGGTTTCTTCAGACATAATCCATACCAATTTTCTAAACCATAAATATCCGAAACATCTGCTTGAGCTCGAAGGCGGTTATACCAGCCTGCTAAACTTTTTCCGCCCAGGACACATAATAACGCATAGAGAATTCGGTGCCAGTGCTGCAATGTATAAGCCGGATAATACCAAAAGGCTTTCGTATAAGCCAATAACGCTTTAAATGGCATCCCGCCATCCAGGTAATAGCGGGCGCTAAGCCTCGTTGCGCCGCCGATCACCTGGCGTGAATTTCTGCTTACATAATCAGATAATTCGGGGTGTGCCTGCACCCAATCCAGCAAGCGCATCGTTTCTCGGCTAAATTCGGCTGCCTGAGCGACATTTTTGGCACCTGCGTGATGCCGGGCTGCTGCCCAAAAACCTTCTACATGTTTTATGGGCGCTAGAGAAGCAATTTTCAGCCATAACTGATGATCAAGCATATAGTGGTATTTTGTATCCAAATAACCAGCCTGGTCGAGTACTGCTTTGCGCATGAAAACTGCCGGCTGGCAAATGATGCGAAAACGAGTCAGCTCAGCTAATCCCCAATCGCCAAAGACCAAACGATTTAGAGGCACGCCCCGGGCATCGATGGTCAATGCATTCCCAAATACCATCCCGGAAGCCGGGGTGGATTGTAACGCCTGCACAGCAGATGAAATCGCTCCTGGTAAATATAAGTCATCCGAATTCAACCAGGCGATAATTTCACCCTGGGCACGTTGAAAACCTTTATTGATTGCCTGCGCCTGCCCCCTATCCGGTTCTGAAACCCACCATGCCAGGTTTTCAGCATAACGCTGGATGATCTCCAGGCTGCCATCTGTTGAGCCGCCATCGATAATCAAATATTCTAACCGAAATGTATCGTTCCGCTGTGCCAAGACTGACCGGATGGCAGCTTCTAGATACGCAGCCTGGTTATACGAAGGGGTAATGATGGAAACAAGCGGTTTTTCAGTGATTTTATATTATCCTAAAATATATACTCAAGGCGTTTTAGGGTGCGTCAGATCGAATATCAAATAACCATCCCCCTGCGCAATCAAAGGATAATTATCGTACAATGTTTTCTTTAAAGTCGGCTGGTTGTTGAGCTGCCCCATGGCGGTGACAAGGAAGTAATCTTTATCATCGATGCGCTTGGTGAAGCTCTGTACAAAATCTTTTTCCCTGCCGCGCAGTTCTGCCAATTCCTGCTCACTGCTGGGCGGGTAGAGGTCCACCTTACGCCACCCATAATACATCAGGCGGTAACCATAATCCTGAGTCAAAGCAATGATCTTTCCATCCGCCGGCAGCAATGTACTGATCTTCTGCCAATAAGCGGGCTCCTTACGGTAATCCTCCGCTTTGAGTGTGGCAATGGCTACCCAGCATTGAAATATCACTGCCATCAACAAACCAGCAGCTAATACACCCTTCCATAACTTCGATTGTTCCTTAAACCGTTCGAATAATATCTGTGCTGGTGTGGTTAATGACAAACCGAGGATCGGCACCAGCTGCAGGTGATAATAATTATGGGTATACATTTGATAGGGCAGGGTCAAACCATAAATAAAGTACCCTGCCCACAACCCGCATAGCAGCGCCTTATTTCGGGGTGGGGCAATGATTACCCCAACCAATGCCAATAACATAACCGAAAAACCCATCCAGTTTTGCACAAAACTGAGCCAGCGCACATAAAAATCAGGTTCGATGATCATATGAGAAAGAGCGATAGTCCAATTGGCAATATAATCTCCGGCGTTACTACGTCCCAGCATAAAATAATAACCCACCGAAGGAATTGCCATAAGAATGACCATCATCCACACCTGAAGACGAGGTAAACTTTGCAATAATCCAAGCGAGTGCAGCGCTACCGCAACAGCCCCTGCAGCAACTATATAAACCGCCACCGGCTTGGTCAGTATTGCCAAGCCGCCCGCTGCGCCACACAGCACAGCCCATTTCCAGGTGTGGAATTCTGCCCAGCGGTAAAGCGCATAGATAAAAATTACCAGCCACATCACCATTGCCGGATCGGGCTGGAATGAGCGGCTGGCTTGTGCAGCAAAGGGCAAAAAAAGATAATACCCTAATGCGACCAGCCCTCCTGCTGGACCGGTCATACGCCTGCCAAGCAGAAATAAGAACACGCCTCCCGCCAGCCAAAAAAGGGAACTGTAGATTCTGGCAACCCAAAAAGATTCACTGCCGATAAGACGGTAAGTGATAGCAACCAATGTTTCCAAAATTGGCGGCTCGAATTTGCCGGTTAATGCGGCAAAAAAGGCTGCCATCTCACGCTGCTGAGGATCAGCATCAGGCTGCATATCAAGATAAATACTGCGGGCAATTATTGCGCCGCGTAATTGGCGGGTCGGATGAAAATCTAACGGCGGGTCGGTTAGGTCGTACAAACGGATTCCCAGACCTGCGATCAACATCACCGCTGCGATCAGCCAAATCAAACTCTCGAATTTCACCGAGGGTTTATGATCAACGGGCTTTGAAGAATTACTATTATTTATTGAATCAGCCATAGATAATCCCAATATAATAATATGTAACTACTGAACCAGCTCGAGTGAGTTTTTTTACCACTTAACAATGGTCATGGTTCATAAAGAAAAATCTTTACCAGCGGATCACTATCCAACAGGGTCAACCGACTCTCAAGCCGGTTGACCCTGTTGTTTGGCGGAATATGATAAAAAATAACCAGAACAGCTTTATCCATTGAGCCCGAATTGATCAAATTTTCTAACGCCAATATACTGCCACCTGTCCTGCCAGTCCAAAAATATAAAGTAGAAGGAGAATTACTATAAATCGGCAAAGAATTGTAATTTATTAATGACTGGATGACTGGCGAGGTTTGCCAGGTATAACGCGCTAAGCCTATCCCTTGCTGGTGATACTTATTGATGACCGGTGCTGAAATCGTAAGGGAATAAATAACAAGATAAAACGCAGCAGCTAATAATAGTATGCGCAGCAAGTTTCTATCGATAAGCCATAATCTGGAGAACAGAATACTTCCAATGATAATCAACGAGAGCAATGTCGGAGAAAACATGCGGTCGGTCATTCCAATTTTATTATCCAGCAGCATCTTCGACATTATGACCATGATAATATATAACGGAATATAAAGTGCGTGCAAAGAGAAAAGCGGATGGTGAAATCCAGCCATGCCCCGCTGCTCGAAGGATGAATTTTGTCTTACGAAATATTTGGCGAATCCCCCCAAAATAAGTAAAACAATTAACAACGGGACTGCCCAGCGTTCCCTGCCATTGACCAGGTTCTCCGGCACAAACCAGGTGAAGATCGTGTTAAGCAAAGAATAGACATTCTTAGTGGTCAGCGGCACCCACTGCAGCGACCGGTTATTGATCTGACCGCTGTTGAGATAATTCCTCAGCGACCAAATTATCATCGGCAGTAAACCGATCAAAGAATACCAGGCTAAATCCATCCATTTTCGTTTTCGAGCAGCGTAGGGTTTAGAGACAATCACAATCCATGCTGCCGGAAATAAAGCCAGACCGACATAACGCGTAAGCAATGCCAGGCTGCCTGCCAGGGCAGAAGCCAGCAGCCAACACTGCTTTGAGACTTCGAAATATTTTATTAACCACAAAAATGTTAATAGACTCAAAAAAATATACAACGGTTCACTCATTACCCAGGCATGCGCTTCAAGTAATACTTCTGAGACAGCAGTGAGTAATGCACCAAAAAGTGAAAATCCGATGGAGCGGCTGACCCTTAATATGCAAACACCAACCAGCCAAATATTGGCTACAAAAAGCGCGGCGTTTAAAAATCTGGCTGCTGCAAATCCATCGATGCCCAAAAATTCAAACCCTGCCAGAATTACAGAGAAAAATGGCGGATATTGGGATAAGGGAGTGATATTGCCGTCAGCATCCGGATACCCTAAAATTTTACCGGCTGCCAGGCTGCGGGCTGAGGCTACATACTGAAATGAATCCGAGATCAATCCGCTGCCCCACACAGTACTGTATATCACCAACCCAAACCCTAAAATACTGATTAGCGTTAGAAGAAACCAAAAAACCAGATGTTTGGAAAAGACGGTCATGAAAAGGTTAATTTATCTGTACCCAGATGGAATCAGCGCTATTTAAATAACTCCCCATAATCCACCTTGGGGAAGACGTCCAATTTTCCGCCAATGGTAGCGTCCAGCACCTGCCTGCCAGCCTGAGTATATGCCTCATGAGCCATCCGGTAACCGCGCTCCGATGTTTCCAGATCGGGCAGCTGCCAGCGGAAACCTTTGCCAAAATAGCGCTTATCGAAATGATCGGGATCATCCCCCTGCGAAACAACTGTGGTATTGGGCTTTCCCTGAGTGGAAAAATTATGGTCGACTCCTATCAAAATCGCTTGCTGAAAACCCATAAAATACGCCAGCTGTAATGCTATATAGGTTACCGTTGCGCCTTCCCAAAGCCTGCCGCGCACATCTGCGGCAAATTTAGGCCCGCTGTAAGTCGTGTGTAGAAATATGGTTTGATCATTGGGATGAAGCGCCATACCAGCTTCATTTTCATGAAAAGCATAACGTGAACGCCATGATAGAAAACACGGTATAGGAAGGCATAAAATATCTGCCAGACACTGTTCGATAACCAGGCTGTTCACCGACACATAAAAGGAAGTGGTAAAACCCAACTCGTTAAACAGCAGATAAATGCGGTTCATCCCAAAGGTATACTCATTGCGCAGCCTGGATAAGTCGGTTTTTTTCAAACTAGGCCCGTTACCGATAATAAAACAGCGTTCTCCTAAATGGCTGTCCTTTAATTCTGAGAGCCGCTTGATGCTGGCGCGCCGCCATGGGTGGAAGGTTGCAGCAGGCCATTGCGAAGCTCGATGCAATTCGTACCACGTATGACGGGCAAAATCACGCAATGGAGGGGGTAAGGCATTTTTAATTTTATTCAACGGTGAGTTCATTCGGTGCTCAAACGCGCTGTGGCGCCCCCATCGATAACCAGAGCCTGCCCGGTCATGAAAGAAGACTGCCCCTCATCAGCTAAAAAGTAAATCGCATGCGCAATTTCTTCCGGTTTGCCGATGCGCCCATTGACAGTTTTGCGCGCCAGATTATCCAACCGCTCAGCAATATCGCTCCCGTTGAGATGCCCGCGATTCAAACCAGCCCGAAGCATAGGTGTATCCACTGCTCCGGGTAAAACGGCGTTCACACGGATATTATCCGGGGCAAACTCGATCGCCATAGCACGGGTCAACGCCAATATGCCTCCCTTGCTGGCTGCATATGCAGCAATATTGGCAGATGTTGCGATGGCATGCACCGAAGATACATTAACCACCGCACCGCTCCCGGTTATTTTAAATAAGGGGTGCGCCAGTTTGACTGCGAGAAATACCGAACTTAAATTCGATGCCAGCACCAAATTCCACTCTTCAAGTGAGGTCTCTAACAAAGGTTTGGCAACCTGAACGGCTGCATTATTCACCAGCGCATCCAGCCGGTCGTTGAAAGCTTTTGCTTTAGAAAAGATAAATTCGATATTTTCTGCTACCGACACATCGGATTGGATAAACAACCCATTGGCAGGAAAATCCGCGCCAAATTCGGAGCGGTCTACTCCAATGACGCGCCAGCCCGATTGAGCAAAAAGGGCAACAGTCGCCCGTCCAATGCCGCCGGCTGCGCCGGTAATGAGAACGGTTTTTGAGATCGATCCACTATTCATTAATTTCCTCGCTCATTTTTCGCTGCATCCATCTTCCCTGACCCAAATGGATGATAAACCCTAAATCGCGAAGCTGTTGTAAAATCTGGCGTATTTTTGCTTCGATATGTTTATTGTCGGGATAATTTTTTTTAAATTCTTCAACATATCGATACATTTCGTCTGTCGTAAATTCTTTTTCGGGTAAATATTGAAATATTATTTTTTGCCATCCGGATAGATTTATTGGTGAGATAAAAGGTTTCTGTAAACTCTTCTCTTTTTCCTTTAATTCTTGCAATGCCTGTTCAACAGGTAAAATATTTTTTGGGGTTAAATACTTGATATTCTTTTGTTGTAATTCAAAATATTTTTTAAATAATCCTCATCAGGGACAAAACAGGCTGGTGAAAATTTAATGCGAGAATAAAAGTCATAAAATGGTTGAGCTTCTTCACTATGGCTATCGGCAAAATCCAAGACCACATTTAATTCAACATTATCCTGTAGTCCCCCACGCGTAAGGTTTGACGAACCAGCAATTGCTCTTAGACGATTTTTATTTCGAAATAAATATAATTTGGGATGAAATGTTTCAACGTTATCCAACGGGTCACTGTAACAAATTAAACGAAATTTATCAGTACTTTCAGTTTTTCTTAGTAAATTCCTTAAAGCCATGGCTTCTGTCATTCGAAAATCTAATCCAACGATGAACTCAACCGTATTTCCACTACTCAGGCAATTATCCAAAGATGATTCGATTAATTGCAATCCTGATTGTTTAAGAAAAGCTGTTGCTAACCTGGCTTCATAAGCGGTTAAAAATTCTTGATTTATGATTGTACTTAATTTATTGAGAGAGTTATCAACTAAAAATGTCATCGATTTTCAAACTTTGCTTCAAACCCCAACCCCTCCAATAAATTGCGAATGGTGTTCCAATGCACCCGTTCCCATCCAGAGGGGCTGGAATTCGCATTATGCGGCGCCAGCATCACGTTATCCATCTTGAGCAATGGGCTGTTAGGAGGAAGCGGCTCATGCTCGTATACATCCAATGCTGCCCCGGCAATTCTTCCGGTTTGCAAAGCATGAATTAACGCTGGTTCATCAACGATAGCACCGCGCGCAATATTCACCAAGATAGCTTCTGGTTTCATTAAACCGAAAGTATCATGATTCATTAGATGGTAACTGGTGGGGTTGAGATCGCAATTCAAGCTTACAAAATCAGCTTCTTTTAGCAATTCTTCCAGAGAAGTCATTTTTACCCCATTTTCCAAAACAAAATCTGGGGCAATCTCTACAATATCGTTTCCCAAGAGGCGCATTCCAAATGCCCGCGCCCTCCGCAGTACCGCCTTTCCGCAGTTGCCCACGCCAATCACTCCCAGGGTACATTCGAATAAAGCGCGCCCGGGAATTTTCTTCCAAACCCCTGCCTTCATGGCACGGTCCATCCAGGGCTGTCGGCGGGCAAAGGCTAAAATATACCCCATTACGGTATCCGCCACCTGCATCGTGAATGCATTGAGCGTGCGGCAAACGCGTATGCCTAGTTCGGCAGCAATTTCCTGATTTATTGAATCGATACCGGTGCCCCATTTGGAAATCACTTTCAAGCGGGGAGCGCAGGCGCGTAAAACCTTCTCCGTATATTGATCATCGCCGCATATCGTACCATCGAACTTGCCGGCATATTCCAAAAGCTGGGTTTCATTCAAGCGTTCCTGTACCTCCGGCGGCACAATGATATCAATACCATAACTTTCCAGAATTGGACGAAACCGGGGTAATGAAGGAATCATATAGGGGGCAGAAAATAAAACTGTTGGC
>JAAZNS010000007.1 GCA_012798185.1 Chloroflexota bacterium
AAGTCGATGCCGCTTTTTCGGATATCATCTTCAGCAAGGGCTTTTGCTTTAAGAACCGGATATGCCGAAGCCCGGTCAGCGCCTAAATGACTGAGATAAAAAATTCTATCCACCTTTGCATCGGCAGCAGCCTGGGCAATTGCTCGTGTTCCTAGGATATCGACAGTTGTTAAATTGGCATATGCGCCGCCCTTTTCAGCTCCCGCCAGATGAAATACATATTCAACTCCAACCATTGCAGCCCGCAACCCCCGTGTATCATTCAAGCTGGTAACCGCGGCTTCTACAGGAATGCCAAAAGGTACATCTGGAGATTTTTTCGAAGGACGGATCAATACCCGTACTGGGTAACCCGCATCAACCAAGTTACGCACTAAGATTTTTCCAATAAAACCTGTTCCACCAGTGACTAATATCATGCGTATAATCCCAGGACAATAGCTGTCAGGTTTCAGGATTATAGCATGTACAAGTTAAAATACTGTTAATCGAATTTTTCTGCTGTGAATGCCTGCAGCGCCAGCCAATAGGAAAGCCATCCAAACCCGGCAATAGACCCTTTACATACCGGAGCAATAAGAGAAATTCTTCGAAATTCCTCTCGTCCATCAATATTGGAAAGATGCACTTCGATAACCGGTATTTCGATGGCAGCAATGGCATCACGAATTGCCACACTGGTATGAGTGTAACCTCCCGGATTGAATATCACCCCTAATGCCCAATTACGGGCATCATGCAAAGCGTTAATAAGTTCACCTTCGATATTCGATTGAAAAAATTTTAATTGAATACCAACTTTCTTAGCTTGTTTTTCCAAACGGCTATTAATAGCTTCCAGGCTCAGTTCACCGTATATATCTGGTTCTCTTTTGCCAAGCAAGTTTAAATTGGGACCATTTAAAACCAATATCGAAGGCATAATTCCTCCTAAATTACTGAGAAAATCAATTGCTTATCATCGATGATCACTCCCGGTTCTACTTTTCCAATATTAATCGGTAAAGCAAATTTTATTTTTCCGGAAGCTCTCTTTTTATCATATTGCATCGCCTCGAATAATACTTCTTTGTCGATACCAGCAGGGACTTCAGTTGGTAAATCTAAATTTTTTAAACATTGACTGATTTGCTCTGCTAACGATTCCTCCGCCATTCCTAATTTCTGAGCCAGGCGCGCCTCGATGACCATTCCAATTGATACTGCCTCGCCATGGCGTATACGGTATTCAGAAGCCTTCTCGATAGCATGACCTATAGTATGACCCGTATTTAATACCGCACGAATATTCTTTTCATAAGGGTCTTCTTGGATAATTTGAATTTTAACCGAAGCTGCGCGTTTTACAACGAGACATATATCCTGGTTAATTGCTTCCCATCCTCGACGGCAAATATTGAATAGACGCTTATCGCCGATCAAGCCCGCCTTAACGATTTCTGCCATCCCGCTGCGTAATTCGTCAACCGGTAAGGTGTACAAAGTTTCGGGATCGGTAATCACGAGGCGTGGGGAGTGAAAGGCGCCAACCAGATTCTTGCCTTGAGGCGTATCTACACCCGTTTTGCCTCCTAAACTGGAATCTGCCATTGCCAGTAATGATGTGGGTACGACCACCCAGTTTATACCTCTTAAATAGGTAGCCGCTGCGAACCCAGCAATATCTCCAATCACCCCGCCGCCCAGTGCAATTATGGTACCCGACCGTTCCAGGTTATGAGAAAGCCAAACCTTCCATAATTTTTCAACATTTTTGATATTTTTCGTTTCTTCACCAGCGGGAAGAACAACTTTAAAATACTCAAAACCGGCGTCTTTAAGAGATTTCAGCACAGTGTGTAAATAATATTCAGCAACATTACGGTCGCTTACCACCCCAATCGAGCTAGATAATGCATGTTTCCGCAAAGCTTCTCCAAGCCCAGCCAGATTCTGTGATTCGATAAGGACATCATAAGGTTTTCCCATCCCTGATATTCGGAATCGCCCCAGGTAGATTTGAATTTCTCTTAGCAATTCTTTTACATTCAGTTCTTGGGTAGATATATGAATCGAAAAAGACTGATAATGCCCTTTTCTTTGGTCTAATAAGGTCTTCAGAAGGGAAGCTTTCTCACCATCAAGAAGGGGACGGCTCCCTTCATCTCCCTCCATACGCTTGAGTAGTTCATCAAACGAGGCATCCAAACATACAACACTTCCACATGATTCAGCCAGCGCACGATTCTCATGATCCAGAAGCGCCCCACCTCCTAAAGCGATTACCTGTTCTCCACCCCCAACGGCAAATTGAAGGGCTTTTTTTTCACGGATTCGAAAACCGCTTTCTCCTTCTTTGTCAAAAATATCGGGAATGCTCTGTCCTGCTTGGTAAACGATCAAATCATCCAAATCAGTAAATGGTATTCCCAAGGATTGTGCTAACAATTTACCAATTGTTGTTTTCCCTGATCCTGGTGGTCCATAGAGAAATATCATGACTGGTTTTCCCCTCCCCAAAAGATGTGTGGTGTGTTATCCATAAATATGTTTGATAAACTCGCTTTCCGCAGAGATTCGAAGCGTAGTTGTATTTCATCCATGGAATCACCACCTAGTTTTTCGAGCAAGGCATCAGCTAAAACAATGGCAGTCATACCTTCCAGCACTGGCACAACTCGCGGCAGCGGACAAAAATCCGAGCGCTCATATTGAGAAAAGGTTTCTGTACGTGAAGCCAGGTCTACAGATGATTGAGGGGTAAGTGTTGTGGCAATCGGTTTCATGACCACTCTCATCACCAATGGCTCGCCATTGGATATTCCCCCTTCCATTCCACCCGCGTGATTGGTCTTTCTAATTATTTTATCCCCTTCTAGATAGATGGCATCTTGCACATGGGTGCCGGTTAAACCAGCTAGTTTAAACCCATCACCGAATTCAACACCCTTTATTGCTGGAACACTTAATAAAGCAGCTCCTAAGCGTGCACTCAACCGGCGGTCCCATTGAATGTAACTACCCAAACCGGGTGGAACACCCAACGCTACAATTTCCACCACACCTCCTAATGTATCTTTTTCTTGAATAGTATTTTCGATTAAAAGACGCATATTATTGCTAGATTCTGTCGAAGGGCAGCGAACATCTGAGGATTCCGCTAACGTAATCCTTTCATCTAATGAGATACCATCCAATTGGGCGGTGACATCACCAATAGATGTGACATAACCGCCCACTATTATCCCAAATTGGGCAAGGAGGTGTTTACAAACTGCCCCTATGGCTGTTCTTGCAGCTGTTTCACGGGCAGAAGCGCGTTCGAGTGCCAAACGTAAATCGTGAAAGTTATATTTTATTGCCCCGGTTAAATCTGCGTGCCCTGGTCTTGGAATAGTGAATGGCTGAATTGACCTTCGCTGCCATTTGGCATGGTCTTTATTTTGAATCAACATGGCTATTGGAGAAGCAATGGTTTTGCCAGCCATGATACCAGCAATAATCTTGACTGTATCTTGTTCGATCTTCATCCGCCCGCCTCCCCCATACCCTTTTTGCCTCCGGCTTAATTCCTTATTGATAATATCTTCTGAAAGCTCAAGGCCGGCGGGGATGCCTTCCAGGATAGCAACCAGCGCTGGTCCATGCGATTCGCCGGAGGTTAAAAATCGAATCGTCATAGGGAGTTCCTTTCGAAATTTTTCCATGAATTTTTCATATTTTCCAATGCTTGTTTAATCTGCTCTTGCGATGAAGTTATGGCTATGCGCACATAACCCTCTCCCTGAGCTCCAAATACCACCCCGGGTGTTACGCTTACCCGCGCTTTTTCTAGTAAAGCCTCACAAAATGCCATCGATGTCCACCCACCAGGCACGGGGCACCAAATATATAACGATGCTTTAGGATTATTTGGTTTGAGCCCGAGTTCATGCAACCCTTCTACCAATATATCTCTTCGCTGCTCGTAGATTTGGTTTCTTCGCTCAATCCAGGTTTGATCTTGCGTCATCGCTATGGCTGCGGCTTCCATAACCGGTAAAAAATGCCCGCTGTCGACATTTGTTTTCAACCGGTACAATGTCTTGATTACTGTTTCATTTCCTAAAATCGCTCCAACCCGCCAACCCGCCATATTATGTGATTTTGACAGGGTATTGAATTCGACAGCTGTTTCTTTCGCCTCCCGTATCGCCAATATGCTGGGTGCCCGGTATCCATCGAAAACAACCTGCGAATATGCGGCATCGTGACAGACCAATATCCGGTGTCGAAGACCAAACTCGACAACCTGCTCAAAAAAATCCTTCGAGATAGAAGCGCCGGTAGGATTATTCGGATAATTCAGCCATAAAAGCTTGGCTTTCGATAGGACATCCACAGGGATATTGGATAAATCGGGGGTATAGTTTTGTTCAGGCAATAACGGCAAATAATGGGGGTCCCCTCCAGCAAAACGAGTGGCTTGGGTATATGTCAGGTAACCCGGGTCAGGGATCAACACCACATCGCCAGGATCAATCAGCGCCTGGTGCAAATGAAATATTCCTTCTTTCGACCCAAGCAAAGGTAATATTTCTCTATTAGAATCGAGGGTTACAGAATATTCCCTGGCATACATTTCTGCCCAAGCTTGTCTTAGCGATAAATTGCCCGCATGAGGCTGGTATCCATGGCGGTCTGGTTCACAGGCTGCTCTATACAGTGTATCGATAATGAATTGTGCTGGGGGCATATCGGGTGAACCAATATCGAGACGGATAATCTCTTCGCCACGAGACTGCATAGCGAGGATGCGGTCGTTGAGTGAAGCAAAAAACTGTGTAACCAATGTCTCCATGCGTCTAGCGGTCATGAGGCTTTCTCCCAATTTTTTACAGCATTCCACATCGCCTCCCTAGGTGCGGGTTCTCCGGTCCAAATCTCGAATGCTAAGGCAGCTTGTTCGACCAGCATCCCCAATCCGTTGAATGCCATTAAACCATTTTGGCGGGCACGCTTAATCAACGCTGTCTGTGCTGGAGTATATACCAGGTCATAGATGATAGCTTCTCTGGGGAGTGAGATACTATTTGGCCATGCACTTCCTTGTGGGTGAGATGTCATCCCAAGCGGCGTTGTATTCACGATTAAGTGAATAGATTCTTCCCCAAGCATCCTTGCGAGAGTATTGGGTTGAAGTGAAAATGGAGATAAACGGTTGTCGATCAATTGCCCAGTGTTTATTAAAATACTTTGAAACCAATCAACCAATTGCTGCCCCTGCTCCAGACGGCGTGCAAAAACTTTAACC
>JAAZNS010000066.1 GCA_012798185.1 Chloroflexota bacterium
AAAAGCTGTCATTTTTGCTCCCAAAACTGCTCCGCCAGCTAAGATTGCCCAGTTATTAATCTATGGTGCGAGAGTACTTTTAGTTGATGGAACTTATGACGATGCCTTTGATTTAACTATCCAGGCATCACAGGAATTTGGCTGGTACTGTCGGAACACCGGATATAACCCTTTCACCGCCGAGGGTAAAAAGACTGCTGCTCTCGAAATTTGGGAGTGGTGGGAACATACGCAAAAAAGCCGCCTGAATAAATCATTGAAGGTATTCGTTTCAGTGGGCGATGGAAATATTATTTCCGGCATTTATAAGGGATTCAAGGATTTGCATGCATTAGGCTGGATCGATTCTACGCCATCGCTGTTTGGTGTTCAAAGCGAAGGTTCTGCAGCCATAGCCAATGCATTCAATGCTGGCGTCGAGACAATTACGCCGGTCTCTGCAAATACGCTGGCGGATAGTATCTCGGTCGATTTGCCGCGCGATGGTGTACGCGCTGTTCGAGCGGCTAAAGAAAGCGATGGCTCCTATATTCTTGTGAGCGATGAAGAGATCCTTCAAGCAATTAGCGCATTGGGGAAAGCTGGCATCTTTGCTGAACCAGCTGGTGCAACAGCCTATGCTGGATTAATCCGTGCCCTTAAAGCGGGATTAGTTCAAAAGGACGACCTGGTAATGGTGTTGAACACGGGCAATGGGTTGAAAGATGTGAAAGCAGCAATGCAGGCTGCCGGTTCAGCGAAAATCATTCCCCCCAATTTAGAAAGTGTAATAAAAGAGGTTGGAAACAGTAATGGTTGATCCTACAATTTCCATCGTTGCGCCTTTGTTTAACGAACAGCAAACATTACCGGAACTTTACCGGCGGGTTTCTGAAGTGATGAATTCAACCGGTGAAACCTGGGAATTACTTTTAGTTGATGATGGATCAACTGATGGATCAACCGAGTATATTAAACAATTAGCCCACCAGGATAGACACGTAAAACCAGTCATATTTGCCAGGAATTTTGGCCATCAATTGGCTGTGACCGCGGGATTAGATTTTTCACGCGGTCAAGCTGTGGTGATCATCGATGCAGACCTTCAAGACCCTCCCGAAGTTATTATTGATATGATAAAAAAATGGCGCGAGGGATATGAGGTAGTATATGCAGTCCGTTCTAAAAGGGAAGGAGAATCCTGGTTTAAACTCATGACTGCATCGATTTTTTACCGCATGATATACCGGATAACCGATGTCAAAATTCCTCTGGATACCGGTGATTTCCGTTTGCTGGATCGAAAAGTAGTTAACGTGTTAAACTCGATGCGTGAACGGCACCGATTTTTACGGGGTATGTCGGTTTGGGTGGGATTCCGGCAGACAGGTATCGAATATACACGCTCTGCCCGGTATGCCGGGGAAACAAAGTATCCCTTTAAAAAAATGTTCAAATTCGCCAGCGATGCAATTACTAGTTTTTCGTATTTACCGCTGCAGCTGGCAACTTATATCGGGTTTATTTCAGCCAGTCTGGCAATTCTTGCAATTCCGGTGGTGATAATTCTACGTCAATCTGGTTCGCAGGCATTTTTTGGACAGGCAACAACATTAATCGCGGTTTTATTTTTAGGTGGAGTCCAGTTGATTTCATTGGGGATCCTGGGTGAATATATTGGTAGATTGTTCGATGAAGCCAAGGGACGCCCCTTATATATTGTTAGAGAATCACCAAAAGATTTTCCTGATTGATTAATATTATAAAAGGAGCAACTAAAGAAATGGCTAAGATTGATTTGACTATCGAAAACGAGGGGAGAAAACGCACAATTCAACGAGTAAGAGAGCGGAATATCATTATCCCTACCTTCGCTCAAATGAAGAATCCGCAATTAATACCGAATAAAATAAAAGAAGAGCTTAAAACAATTGGTTTATGGGATATTAACCCTCGTAATTTATTCCGTATCACATGGAAAAATGAACCTGTATCCAAGGGAGGGGGATACGGGAAGGTTAATTATTTAGAGCTGCCCCATGAATTAACTGGTACGCCCGCCCGAATTGTCGTTTTGGTTGGCAAATGGTTCCCAACCGGAGCGCATAAAGTGGGAGCAGCATTTGGTTGTTTGGTGCCCCGTCTTGTGACAGGGCAGTTCGATCCAACCAAACAAAAAGCTGTATGGCCATCAACGGGTAATTATTGCCGAGGCGGCGCGTATGATTCTGCTCTTCTGGCTTGTTCATCTATAGCGATTTTGCCTGAGGGGATGAGCAAGGAGCGTTTTGAATGGCTTTCGAAAATTGCCGGAGAAGTAATTGCGACACCAGGGAGTGAATCGAACGTAAAAGAAATATTTGACAAGTGCTGGGAACTGCGCAAATCAGGTGAAGACATGATGATATTCAACCAATTCGATGAATTCGGAAATTATCTTTGGCATTACGAAGTTACTGGCCATGCCATGGAAGAAGTGCTGATGGAGGTTATGGGTTCGTCTGATAAATATCGAGGAATGGCATCAGCTACGGGTTCCGCGGGAACAATTGCTAGTGGAGATTACATGAAACAGTTATTCCCCGAAAGTAAAATTTGCGCCAGCGAAGCTTTGCAATGCCCTACACTGTTAGAAAACGGTTTTGGTGCGCACCGCATCGAAGGGATTGGCGACAAACATGTTCCTTGGATTCATAACGTAAAAAATACCGATCTTGTAGTTGCCATCGATGACGAAGCCGTAGTAAACATTTCCCGTTTGTTCAACGAAAAAGCAGGAAGGGCATTCCTGGTAAAACAGGGAGTTCCCGAGAATTTTGTGACGAAATTGGATCTTTTAGGATTTTCGGGAATATCGAATGTTCTTTCGGCAATTAAAATGGCAAAATACTACGAAATGGGTGAAAATGATATTGTTCTAACGGTTCTGACTGATTCGATGGAATTGTATCAGAGCCGTTTGAAAGAAATGCATGAAGAATATGGTGAATATTCGGAATTAGATGCAGCGGCTCATTTTGCTCGTTATCTAAAAGGCGTAAGTACCGATAACATGGTAGAGCTGACTTATGCCGACCGCCGTAGAGTGCATAATCTAAAATATTATACTTGGGTTGAACAACAAGGAAAAACCTACGAAGAAATTCAGCAACAATGGTACGAAAGGAATTATTGGGTTGATATCCGGAATCAGGTCGATGAAATCGATCATTTGATCGAGGATTTCAACCGGGAAGTGGGGTTGATCTAATTGGGTAAAATTTGGATGATACATTGATTAATCGAAGCGAAGAATCTGTAGTGATTGAACTAATAGTAAATCGGGATTCTTCGCTTTATTGTTGGTGAATATCATTCATCTAATGAGTATGATCCACAATTCATAGATATGACGGATAAAATCCCTTCCACTGCCTTGGTTTTGGTTGCGGTAATGAAGAGCCCGCGTGATATGGAAATTGCCCGTATGTTGGGCTGGTACCGCATCCCTTTACGCAGCGCACCAAAAGTCATTTCTGTGGATTACCTGGCATTCTATCAAACCGGAGCTTTTCAAGAAGATAAATGGCTGATAAAATTTGCTGCCCAGGTGATGGGTCATGAATTAACCACCCGGCAGGAATTATTTCGTGAGGAAACTGAACATCCTGCTGCGCACCTTGAATATTATAAAATTCAAATTGGCTCATTAATAGAACTATCTCGACCAATTGTTGCCGAAAATTGGAAAAGGATTACATTTTTGTATACGACCGGAGAATATTTAAATAACGCAAGCACAATCAAAGAACTGATAGTTCCTGGTGAAGAGAGACAGCTGCTTTGGCAAGCGTTGCGCGAAAGAGCCAATCGATCTCAGGCGTATATGCCGTCTAAGATATTCCAAGAAGATCTCGATGACAGGATTTTGGAAGTCTTGCTGGGAATTCGTAATCGATGAGCAAAATACTCATAAAATCTGGCACACTCATTACAGCATCTGAAACATTCACCGCCGATATTTTGATTGAAGGCGAGAAAATCAATATGATTGGTGAATCAATCTCTGATGACGATGCGGCAATGATTGATGCTAAAGGAAAATTGATCATACCGGGCGGTATTGATCCACATACTCACTTCGATCTCCCAATGTTCAATACGGTCACTTCTGATGATCATTATACTGGTCATAAAGCTGCTGCTTTTGGTGGCACAACAACCGCATTGGATTTTGTTCCCTATGAATTATCAGGATTTCGGAAAAGTGTGGATTTATGGCATGATCGAGCCGATTCAAAAGCCTGTATCGATTTTAGTTTTCACATGAATGTCACCCATTTCGATCATGGCGTTGCTAAAAAACTTCCCCAATTGATTGATATGGGTATAACCTCTTTGAAAGTGTTTACAGCGTATAACGAGCGATTACGGCTGCAGGATGGGGAGATCTATCAAGTATTGCGTATTGCCAAGGAGCATGGCTTTTTAACCATGGTACATGCAGAAAATGGCGATATCATCGAAGTTTTGGTTAATGAAGCACTGTCAGCTGGTAATAATTCGCCAATTTGGCATGCGCTTACCCGACCGGCGTGGGGAGCAGTTGAATCAACTTTACGTGCCTGTTCTTGGGCGGCACAAACAGGTGCCCCGGTCTATATCGTACACATGAATACGGCTGGTGAGGTCGATCAATTGCAGTATATGCGCGAACGTGGGGTTCCCGTAATGGGTGAAACATGCCCTGCTTATTTATTTTTCACCGAAGATCATTTACGACGTCCGGATGGCGCAAAGTGGATTTGTTCACCTCCGATGCGTTCAGTCAAAGATAACCAGCGACTTTGGGATGGATTGAGTCAGGGAATTATTCAAACATTAGCTACTGATCATTGTTCGTTTTTCTTCGAAGGAACGAAACCAATCTTATATGAGAATAAACAGATAGCTATTCCCGGTAAAGAATTAGGCGCCAACGATTTTACCAAAATTCCCAATGGCTTACCTGGCGTGGGAGACCGGCTGCCAATCATGTGGACTTACGGTGTAAGAGCCGGTCGCTTAACACCTAACCAATTTGTGGCTTTAACCTGCACCAATCCAGCAAAAATTTTTGGATTATACCCGATTAAGGGAACATTAGCGCCAGGAAGCGATGCTGATATTGTCATCTGGGATCCTGAGAAAAAAATCAAATATGGTGTGGCAAAAGCTCACCACCGCACTGATTACAATTTATTCGAGAATTGGGAACTGGTTGGGTATCCTGAAAAAGTGTTCCTTAGAGGGAATCTCATTGTTGATGGGGATCAATGGCTGGGGAAACCTGGAATGGGAAAATTCATCCATCGTTCTCCCCACGCTTTAGTGATTTAAGCGCATTGCCATGTTTTCAATCACAAATTATTTCCCATTTTTTGCTTTTTCATTTTTAGTTATCCTTTCTCTGATTTTATTTTTAATCCGAGTAATTCAGAAAAAATTTCCATATTATTGGCTGTTGTCCACATTCGGAATCATGATCGCATGGATTCTGGTACTAATATCGAGGACTGGGATGCCCTATATCATGAAGCCAGCTGATATTCACCCAATACTGGCAGAAATTGGTATACCGTTCTTTTTCATGGATGGCTTTTCCTGGTCTTTTGCGATCTCGGTCATTACGCTGGCTTTTGTTGTTTACCTAACTTTGGTAATTGAATCGACTCGAATGGATTGGTTATCACTCATAATGGGGTTGTTGATGACAGCTTTTTGTCTACTATCCATTCAAACCAGAGAAATTGCGGCTATTCTAGTCAGCTGGGCGGTTATAGATATTGGGGAATTTTTATTGTTATTATTCCGCATCAAAGAAAAGGAACGAGTAGCTGGGATTATAAAAAGCTTTTCATTTCGCATCGTTAGTGTTGTCCTTTTTTTGTGGGGTACCAGTGATGCGTCGGTTTTAATCATCGCGGCGGCTATCCGAGTGATGGTGGTTCCGATTGGAAAATTTACATTAGATGAACTGACAATGCCTAAAAGTATGGTTCATTTTATGTCGATTATCTCCCCGGTTTCTGCATTTATTGCTTTTTCTCAAATTGCTTTAATAAAAGGGGAAGAATTAATAAATCCAACATTATATATAATCATTCTTGCTATTGGCGTATCCGCAAGTTATCTATGGTACCATGCTGCTGATGCATTCGAAGGCAGGCGATATTGGATAATAACCACTGGATCATTTTTAATGTTGTCATCCTTGCGCGGTTTGCCTCTTGCGAGTATAAGCTGGGGAATAACGTTGGTTTTGGGCGGGGGATTATTATTTTATTCAGATACTAATGGAGGAAAACCTCTTTTTCCCTTTATCGGATTACTGGCAATTACTTCTATTCCATTTATGCCAACGTGGGATGGAGCCAGTTTATACACTGCAGCCCTAAACTATTCCACGGTCGTTTTAGTATTCGCTCAATCGCTGCTAGTTGCTGGTTATTTTAAACATATAAAAAAAAGCAAGTCTTCTACTGCTCCCGAAAGATGGGTGCAATTGATTAACCCAGGGAGAATGGTCCTTATTATTTCGATATATTGGTTAATTGCATTTTTATTATGGCGGGACGGAATACTATTAAATAATAGTACACCATTGTTGCTGGGAAAACAAATCATTGATTACTATATCGGATTCGTTATAGTTTTCATCAGTTTACTATTGTTCCTTTTCGCGCGGAGTCAAAATCGAGCCCTGCAAAGAATAAGGTCGATTAAAATAACGCCAATATCTTTTGATTGGGTAAAAAAAATTGACTATATGATTTTTCAATTTATCGATTCGATCATGCAAGGATTTAGTGTATTAGTAGAGGGTGAAAGCGGTATTTTATTGACTTTATTGCTGCTTGCCCTGGTGATTACTTTTTTCATCCAAGGTACGCAATAGAAATAGGCTTCAACGATGTCAGGTTATTTATCAATTGCTGGATTGATTATTATTGTTGTTACCCTGGGGGGTATTACCGCCAGTAATAATTGGCGTTTCACCATTTTGTGTTTATCTTTACAATATCTTGGGTGCATTTTTTTAATAAGTAAAACATTGCCATTGATTCTTGCCGCCTCGAAATTGATCTCTGGATGGATTGCGGGGGCAATTTTAGGGATGGCATTGGCAGGTTTATCCACAGAAGAGAGCTATCTGCTTGGATATGCTGCCCGTACAAAAGAGAGTTTTTTTAGATCTCAAAGTGTTTTTCGTTTATTAATCGCTGGAATGGTGGGATTGGTAGCAATTTCATTAGTTCCAAAATTTCAAGAATTTATCCCAGGGATAGAATTCGAACATTCCTTGGCATCAGCTTTAATGATCTGCATCAGCCTGATTCAATTGAGTTTAATATCTCGACCTTTTGATGTCGTGATTGGTCTACTGATCATATTATCGGGTTTTGAAATTGCGTATTCAGTCGTCGAGACATCGGCGTTAGTAATTGGGTTGTTGGCAGTTGTGGATTTAGGGCTGGCTCTTGTTGGGGCTTATCTAATATTCTCTCCCACAATGGAGCATATTGAATGAACGCGCCACAGGTATGGATATTTTTCCCGGCTATACTTGCCTTGTTGCTCATGGTTTTTCAAAGATGGTGGAAAGTTGGAGCGCTTGTAGCTGCTACATTTACTCTTGGATTAGCAGGTTTTGCATATTTGGTTCCGATTGGCGAGAAATATAAATTACTCTTTTGGAACATCGAAATCTCAGATTCGTTGAGTGTATTAGGGCGCAGGTTAATTCTCTCATCGGATGATCGCACTATTCTGATATTGATCTATGTGTCCGTCTCGTTTTGGATCATTGGGGCGCTGGTTTCTGCATCGAATCGATTATTTACACCATTAAGTATAGGGGTATCTGTTTTACTGATTGCTGCACTGGCAATCGAACCTTTCTTATATGCAGCAATTATTTTAGAAATGATGGTTTTAGTATGCGTTATATTATTGATTAAACCCGGGAAGGCAAGCAATCGTGGTGTCATCAGATTATTGACCTTTCAAACGCTGGCAATGCCTTTTATCTTATTCACCGGCTGGTTATTAACTGGAGTGGAAGTTAATCCAGAGGATTCATCACTGGTATCGCAGGCAGCCATATTAATGGCGATTGGATTTGGATTATTATTCTCGATTTTTCCTTTTCACTCCTGGATCCCGCTGCTTGCCGAAGAGGCAGATCCAATATCGGTAAGTTTTGTGTTTTTTATCCTGCCATTAGTGATCGGTTTATTGGGGATAAGTTTTATTGATCGATTTTCCTGGTTATACACAACATCTTGGTTGTATGTGTATTTGAGATTTTCAGGGGTTTTAATGGTGATTTTTGGGTCTGTATGGTCGATTTTCCAAAGAAACCTTGCGCGGTTAATGGGCTTTGCAGTCATCATTGAAATCGGTTATTCTTTGTTGACTATCTCGCTCGGTTTGGGTCCAATCCAAAATCGACCGCTGATGGGTTTATTTTTTACTTCTTTACTACCCCGTGGGATCAGTTATGGATTATGGGCGTTATCATTATCAGTTATTTTAAAAGATCGAAAATTGTTAGATTATCATGCAATTCGGGGAGTGGCATACCAGTATCCCTTTGTTGTAGTTGGGATTACGATGGCAGTGCTTTCATTAATAGGTTTTCCGCTCACTGCTGGATACACTAACCATAGCGGGTTATGGCAATATTTGAACGAACAATTTCCTCTTGCAGCACAAATTGTCATCATTGGGAGTGTTGGGCTGACTTTTGGATTATTCAGAAGTTTGATATATATGTTCCAAACCAGAGAAGCAATGGCTTGGGAGATTCATGAAAAAACGGGGGAAAGAATTCTAATCGGTTTAGCTTGTGCCAGCCTGGTAATATTTGGATTGCTCCCCCAGTTGTATACTTCTGCATTGATCAATATGGGGTTATCTTTTTTGAATATTACTCCATAGCCGAAGCATCCTTGCGAAAAATTACCTGTTGATGTAAAAAACTCCAATCTGACAACTATCATCCCATATCGCTATTTGTGATGATTATGAAAGGTTAATCATCCATGAGAAATCGATTTTTTGTAAAAGTATGTTTTTCCCCCATGCTATAATCTAGTCAGGGTTAGGATTAATTCCCAGAAAGATAATCAACGAGGAGATTACCCGATGGATATTGAGCATATTCAAAAAAATGTGGATTGGCTTGATGAAGAGCGCCGAAAAGATAAAAGCATTTTAGTGAAGTTAGAAGAGAGAATGACGGCACTTGAGGGCAATCTTTCAACGACGATCAAACAAATTAAAGATTTGGGAAGCGAATTAACCCGGATTTCTGCTATTATTACCCGGATGAACCAGTTCGACGAAGCATTGCTGCAACAGCGGATTGAAACGAAGCAAAGCGTCGACGAACTCGAGAAATCATTTAAAAAAAGGGAAGAGGAAGCCGAAAAAGTCCGCCGTATTGAAATTAAATCCTTAGATAGCAGTATTGCCGAAATTCGAAAAGAATTAGGCGCAATCCCCGAGATAAAACGAAATTTGCAATCGCGGCTGGATGAAGAGGTCAGGTTATCCCGAATGATCGATGAAATTCGAGAAAAAATCGAAGTATTACGCAGAAATGAGGAAGAATTTACCCGTTCTCACCGTGTATTGGAAGATAACCGCCGGCAGGATGGAAAACGCATTCTGGATGTGCAGGGTGAAGTAGCGGCATTGCGAAAGCTTGTGGATGATCAACGCGGCAAGATGGAAATCGCCTCTGCAAATTTACGCAAAGCGGAAAACCGGCTTAATGAATTAATCACCATAGAAAATGAACGCCGTCAAGCTATGGATAGTTTTATAGAAAATCAAGCGTTGATTCAAGTCGAACGTGAAAAACTATGGAAGGAATGGCAGGTAAAGTTTGACCAAATCGATAAAGAATCTAATGAGATCGAAGCCAGTTTACAAGGGCTGGATGCCACGCATCGAGCGGTGAAAAGAGCACAGCAATCGCTGGATGATCTTTCTCAGAAAGTCGAGCGCCGCATCAATGAAATGACAGAAATGCAAAAATTGGCTGAAGAACGGTTTCGACAGGAATGGGTTACTTTTAAAGCAGATGACCAGAAACGTTGGACAAACTATACCTTGATTCAGGAGGAGCAGCGTAATGAGGCAGAGCGTCATTTTCAAAAACTAACCGAAAGAATGGCGGCTATCGAAGATGCTGCTCAGGAAAATCAGGATATGCTGCAGCAAATCCATGATCACACCGAAAAGCGATTGCAAAGTTTACTGAATATAGCGCATGAATGGGTTACATCGTACGAAGAAGATATTGGCAAAGTCAAATAATTTCTACGAGAAACGCATATGCAAGTGATTGGAACTGCGGGTCATGTTGATCATGGGAAATCTGCCCTGGTAGAAGCCATTACAGGGATCCATCCTGATCGTTTGAAAGAAGAACGCGAACGCGAGATGACGATTGACCTGGGGTTTGCCTGGCTTACACTGCCGGGCGGGGAGGAAATCGGCATTGTTGATGTTCCAGGTCATCGGGATTTTATTGAAAACATGCTGGCGGGTGTTGGAGGAATCGATGCGGTTATCTTAGTCATCGCTGCTGATGAAGGTGTAATGCCGCAGACCCGTGAGCATTTGGCAATCTTGGATCTTTTGCAAATTCAATCAGGGCTTGTTGCCTTAACAAAAATCGATTTAATTACAGATCATGACTGGCTGGATTTGGTTGAAGATGATATCCGCAAATTGTTAATTGGAACCACACTAGAAAATGCGCCGATTTATCGCGTATCCAGCAAGACGAAAGATGGAATTCCTGAACTGATTAATGGAATTGAACAATGCGTGCGCAGCCGTCCATTGCGTATTAATCTTGGAAAGCCGCGTCTGCCTGTCGATCGTGTTTTTACCATGCCGGGTTTTGGAACAGTGGTAACCGGAACATTGAATAATGGCTCATTTATGGTGGGAGATGAAATCGAAATATTACCCTCCGGTAAAAAAGGGCGAATACGCGGGCTGCAAACTCATCGAAAAAAGGTCGAAACGGTTTATCCTGGCAGCCGTACCGCGATAAATATATCTGGGGTGGATTTGGGTGAGATTTCACGCGGCGAAATGGTTGTAAAGCCTTCGACATATCAACCTTCCCGTTTAATCGATGTATTTTTCCGCTTGCTGCCCGATGCCGGTCAGCCATTAAAACATGATAACCAGGTTAAATTGTTCATTGGATCGAGTGAAACCCTGGCGCGGGTTAGGCTGCTGGGTAAAGAAAAATTGACCCAGGGAGAAGAAGGGTGGCTGCAATTGGAAACAAATCATCCGATTGTAGCTTTCCGCGGCGACCGTTTCATCCTGCGCCGACCTTCTCCCGGAGAAACTATTGGCGGTGGTTTTGTGGTTGATGCTTTGCCCCAAACGAGATATAAGCGTTTTTCTTTAAAAGTGTTGGACAGGTTGAATGCATTAGCGCAAGGCGCTCCAGAAGATGTCATTCAACAAACAGTTCAAGAATCGGGTGCTTTATCTTTCAGGGAAATAATCGAGCGAACGAACCTAGAAGAGCAATCTGCTTTGCAAATTATTAACCAGCTCATTCAAAATGGAATCTTAAAAGCGCTGGGAAGTTTAGAATCCGGCTCAGGAATTCAAGTAATTTCCGCTGAATTGATTACAACGGTTGCGTATTGGGAGTATATACAGAAACAGATACTGGATGAAATTTCTAAATTCCATCAATTAAATCCATTGAAACTTGGAATGCCGCGCGAAGAACTACGAAGCCGCATAAAAATGAATCCCCGGATTTTTATTCTAGCAGTAGCCGATTTGGTGAAAAATGGTGAACTGGTTGAAATAAAGACTTTACTCAAGCGCAAGAACTTTAGTGTTCAATTCAGCGCTACTCAGCAGGCAAAAATCGATGCGTTGATCGCGAAAATGAAAACAAATCCATTTCTCACCCCGTCGGTAAAAGAATGTCAGAACGAAATCGGGGAAGCATTATATGAG
>JAAZNS010000067.1 GCA_012798185.1 Chloroflexota bacterium
CTGTTGGGGGAAAAGCTAATGAGGAATTGATAAGATTTTTATCGGAATTATTTAATATCCCCCAAGCAAGATTTGAAATCGTGATGGGGTCTACAAATCGGAATAAATTAGTGGCTATCGAGGGAATCGACGCAGAATCATTACAAAACTTAATTCTTGAAATCGTAAATTAAGAGATAGGGGGAATACTAGGTAATTCAATCCCAGTCATTGCCAAAACCCATAAGGTGTTGAAAACCGCTTCTTTCAACTCACCATGGCTTGTTTTGAGTAACCTAATCATTTGATCTAAACCAATGGGATTACCCTGTGTTTTCAGGTAACTCAAAGCGGCTAATTTTTGTTCTTCATTCCCTTCTTTCAGAGCTAAAAGTAGCAAATCATTGGCTGTTTTTCCTGGTGATATGCCAATTCCTCTTTCTCCTGCAAAGGCAAGTAGCCAAGGGGTATCTGCCGGCGGTTTAAGCGGAAGGATGCCTTTTGAATCTTCTTGTTCGAGCGCTTCGATAGCATGCAATGCAGCATCTTTAACAACCCATTCCTTATCTTCAATGGATAATCTTTGTAAGATACCCTTCGTCCAGGGTTGTTGAATTCGCTTTAGTCCATAAACGACTGCCCGGCGGACCCGTAAATCCTCCATTTCGCTTCCTTCTTCCAGGATTGCTTTAGATTCGATGGGATGATTAGCAATTGCTTCAGCTGCTGCCTGACGTTGGAGTTCGTTGCCATTTAATAATAAATATGCAACGGCATCAATTGCTGCTCTTGTTCCAATATTAACCAAAGCCAGACTGGCTGAACGATGGACTCCCGGTGCCGGGTCGGAAAGCAAGCGGGTTAAATCTTCAATTGCGGATGAATCCTGCAATAGACCGCATCCTAAGGCAGCTAATTGACGAAATGTAGCTTTTTCTGATGCAAGCATGCCTTTCAAGAATTTGCTGATACCTTGATCCCGAGTATTAATCATTGCTAACAATACTCTGGATCGTAAACCAAGCGAAAACTCGTCATTTTGCATCATACCAGCTAACTTTCGCATAGTTTTAGCATACCAAGTTGAAGTGCTGGGTAAATTACTTACATAACGGGCAATTTTTAATAGGTTGTAGTGAATTATTTCATCATCTAATTGTAAATAATGGTTAATCGCTGTATCTAATTGAGGATAATAGGCAAGAAATTTAAAGGTCAACGACCGGGTAGCCCACCGGATCGGTTTTCGCCATTCCGGCATATCCATGATGTTGATAGTCTTTGTCAGTTTATGTATGGCGCTGGCAGTCAGATAACTGGTGAACAATGGGTGCGAAAAAGCGATATGGTTATCATAACTTGAGCGAGCGATATTTGTATCGATTAGATCTTGAAATTCTTTTGATACCCTGCTGGATATATCAAGCATATCTGGAGGGTTTGCAATTTTTAATTCAGGGTTGGAAATATTTTTTATATTTTGTTTCCAATCTTGGACCCAATTATCTACATCTTTTTGGCAAAGCAATGGCTCTTCGGCGGTAACCATTTGGAGAGCAAGTTGTTCCATTGCCGGAATGAGACGTTTTTCTTTTTTAGATAATCGAAGGAAATAAGCTAAAATTTCGCTTCCAGGGTTTGCTCCGAGAACATCTCCTGCATAGGCAGCCCATAATTTCAATGTTAGTTCTAAGGGGGTCTCATCCAGTTGATTGAGGTTAAACCACGAATTGATTAATGTTGTGTCTACCTCAAGCATCTGGTTGTTTTCTCGCAATAAAGTGGTCCAAGCTTTTTCCCAATTTTGGATGAATTTATATTTATCGGCTTTGCTCCAGGCAGCTAGTGGAATTGGGATAAAACCCAGGCGGTTTAGTTGACCAGTATATTCGTGTGATGCTGTAACAACAAGTTGAATATTGGGATTTTCATCCACTAATTTCGAAATGATATTTAATGCTTGATCGAAATATTTCTCAGGTAGTTCATCTAAACCATCCAGTAGTAAGATAACTTTTCTTTCTCGTTCTCTACTAATGATCACTTTGGGTAATCGTTTTTGAATTTGCCGAGAAGCGTTTTGCGTGATGACTTCGATGATTTTTTGGAATGGGTTTTCAATAACTTTTTCCAAAGGACACAGGTCATATACATTGATAAATAAAACGATATGATCGTGAAAACCATAAACTGAGGTTGACTTTTGAGATACCTGAGATGCAAAATCTGCAAGCGCGACCGTCTTGCCGGCACCAGGTTGCCCAACAATGACGAGATTTGCACCTCCCATTAACGCTTCTGCCAGGGTGCAGGTTGATGCATTGTAAGCTGAAGCTAATTCAGGCATATCTATGAGAAATGGAATAGTTGAGGACGTAATGTCTTCCGAACTAGACCAAACCCCTGGTTCATAAATTCTTGGTGGAACGAGTAATTTGGGTGAAATGATCAAATCATTTAATGGAAAAAGCTGGTGAGCCAGATGCTGCCGCTGCGTTTGTCTTAATAAGTCAATTCTATAATGGTATTCTGTTGTACCCTGACGGAGCTGGAATTGTGATTGAATTGGTTTGATCCATTGCCCCATAACTTTACTGATTGGGTGATACAAACGAGACAATATGAAGAATAGCAATCCCCCAATTATTACACCTATCCAAAAAGAAAATGGATCGATATAAATATTACGAAAGATGTGAATCAACGCTTATCCCCCATAAAGTACTCTGCCGCAAGAGGGGCAGTGAATTATCTGATTCGATGAATGTGAAGATTGGATTGTTGCTGGGGTAAGGATTGAACCACAAGCAGAGCAGGTTTTTTCTGTGATTTTCGCTACGGCAATGCCGCGTTTTTGCTGACGTAATTGTTGATATAAAGCAATCAAATCGGGGTCTATCGAACTAAGCAAAGATTGTTTCTCTATAGTCAGGCGTTCCATGTCTTTTTGAATTCCCGCTTTTTCATTCAACAGAACCTGGTTTTCTTCATATACTTTTTTACTAATCGCCTGGAAATGAGATGAAGCCAATTCGTATTTTTCACGCGTCTCATCATTTTCGATCATTGCTTCAAGTTGACGGTCTTCCAACACCTGTAAATAGCGTTTTAAAGCAGAGGTTTCATTTTGAAGATCTTGGAGTTCTTTCGGGTTGGTTATTTTACCACTGTATAGTGTTGATTCGATTTGTTCAATTTTTGTTCTTTGCGCTCGGACGTTATCCTCTGCATTTTGTAATGCTGTTTGCTGTGCCTTGTATTCTTTTTCCGCTTCTTGAAAATTATAAGAAGCTTGATCTAATAAAGGATTTTCATTGATTGCTTTTTCGATCTCGCGAAGACGGCTATTTGCCTGATCTATCTGGGTATCAATTTGCTGCAAGCGAAAAAGTTTCAATGGAGAACTCATGTTGTCGATTATAGAGGGGAGTGGACATAAAGGCAAGGGCAATTCTTTATGGGCTTGAAAAATTGAAGAGAATAAAAATCATATCTTACGTTTTTGTATAGAATTTTTCAAAGAATTCCAATTAGGTTAGAATCAACTTGTGGGAAAAACAAAACAATCCTGGTTTTTTCTTATATGTGCAATCTTATTATTGGGATTGACTCAATTACCGTTTTTTTATGCATTTGCATTTGGTTCGGAAAATCATGTTTTTAGTGGTTTTTTGATAAATCCGTTAGACGGAAATTCATATCTTGCTAAGATGTATCAGGGTTATCGAGGGGATTGGACATTTACATTGCCCTATACTGCCCAGGCTGGAAAAGGAAGTTTTCTATTCATTTTCTATATACTTTTGGGTCACATTGCACGTATTTTAAACATTCCCTTAATCATTTTTTTTCACCTCGCCCGCGGATTTTCATCCCTAGTTTTAGTCTATACAATATCTGAGTTGATTAAAGTTCTGTTCGATGATGTTTTGATTTATCGTCTGGCGATGATATTCGCTTGTTTTGGATCTGGGATGGGGTGGTTGATGATGCCCTCGGGTAAGGTTACCTCCGATTTTTGGGTGGCAGAAGCATACCCGTTTTTATCTTCGTTCGTCAATCCTCATTTTTGTTTGGGGATTGCTTTGATGATATGGCTAATTAAATTCCTCATTGAAAATCAGCCGCCAGCTAAGTTTTCAATGTATATGTATATCGCTGCTGCTTCAGTAATTCTGGCGTTATTGGTGCCGTTTGCATTAATGATCGTTTTGGTGATATCAATTTGCTCGTTGTTCGAGAGGTTATTGATACTCCTGAAGGAAAAACAAAGCGTTTTCAATATTACATCTGATGGGAAATTCCGAATATTTATATCTATCTTATCGGGTGGATTGCCGGTAGGGGTTTATCAGTTATACATTACCAACGCCAATGTTTTGCTAAAAGGATGGCAAGCGCAAAATGTGACTCCATCACCGCCAATATGGGATTTAATCATTTCATTTTGCCCCTTGATAATTTTTGCGATTGCTGGCGCTTACATCGCCGTTAGGAAAAAGAAAACCCAGTGGTACCCTGTCGTCCTCTGGCTGGTCATCACAATGATATTTGTTTATACACCCTGGTCGTTGCAACGCCGATTTCTTTTTGGATTTTATATCCCGGTTGTCTTGCTTGCCATGCTAATACTGCAATTTTTAAAAACCCAGGGGAGCCTTAAGAAATTTTGGATTATCATCTTACTAAGTGCCTTATTCATTTCATCGTTAACAACCAATTTTGTTTTAGAAATGACAGCATTTTATGGTATTAAAACGAATGACCCCATGTTATTCTTAACTCGCAGCGAAAGTCAGGCGCTTAATTGGATTAATACAAACACACCACCCGATTCTTTAGTATTAGCATCACCCCAAATAGGGTTATTTATCCCCGCGCAGACCGGCAGGCGTGTTATTTATGGTCATCCTTATGAAACTGTTGATGCGGCGGAAAAAGAATTGCAGGTGACATGGTTTTTCTCGAAATTCGGATTGAATAGTAGTCAATTACAACTCAAATACTTTTTATCGAGCAATGAAGTGGATTATATTTTTTGGGGAGAAAAAGAACGTTCGTTGAGTAAAATTCATATTGATCCATTTGAAATAAATTGGGTAGAGCCTGTCTTCAAAGACAATGAAGTGACCATATTCCAAGTTATTCAATGAGTAATCAAAATCAATCTCTGAGAGGAAGTCGAAGATCATTGCCCGATTCCATATATCAGGTAAGATGGTTTTTTTGTTTGATCGTACTACCTTTTGCGATACTTCTACCTTCAATAAATAAATATCCATTTCCTCAAGCAACATCTCAATATTCTGATATTCTGGTTAGTCATTTCCCCAATATCCATTATTTAATACAATCTTTATTCCATTGGAAAACTATCCCGTTATGGTCATCTGCTATATTAAGCGGCTATCCTTTTGCTGCCAATCCATTGTCCGGATTGTGGTATTTTCCTTATTGGGTAGCGGTTATTCTTCCGATGCCTTTTGCAATAAATCTTCTCGTTATCTTGCATCTTATCGGAGGGGGAATTGGGGTCTATCAGATGTTGAGGGGAGAGCAATTCTCAGAAATTGCTGCTTTATTTGGAGGGCTGGCTTTCGAGTTAATGCCTAAATTGTACGGCCATTATGGTGGAGGTCATGTTGGTTTGATTATTGCCGTATGTTGGACACCCTGGCTATTGGTGAGTTCTCAATATGCCCTATTGGGTATCGAAAAAATAACCCTATCAAGACATTTTGATAAGAGAATAATTTTCCCAGCACTTATATTAAGCGCGATTATCATGGCAGATATCCGCTGGATAGGATTCGCGATTTTACTTTGGGTGTCATACCTAATATTTGGCGGGCTGATTGAAACGCCGGCAGGTGAATCAGCGTTATACACTCGCAATCGAAAATTAGCTTGCAAAATAAAATCTCTTTTCATTAGTATTATTACACCCCTTTTAATGGCTATTGGATTAACTGCCCCATTTCTATTCCCATTTTTAGAATTTGTGCAATTATCAACCCGACGTTTTCTTACTTCTGCTGATAACCTGGCGTTTTCGTTACCTCCAGCGAAATTACTCGGTTTAATTTTTCCTGCTTATGGAGATTATTTTGAATGGGTAGTTTATCCGGGAATTCTGGTTATTATTTTAGCATTGCTTAGCTGGGGGATAAAGAAAAATCGAAAAATTTTCACTTATTGGACAGTGGTTTTGATTCTATCAATTATCTATGCTTTAGGTTCGAATATACCGGGATCTTCCTGGTGGGCAAGCCTTCCAGTTGTAAGCCTTTTGCGTGTTCCTTCACGTATATTATTCATCAGTGGATTTTGTATTATTTGTTTATCTGCAGGAAGTCTTCAAGGGTTAATTGAGGGTATTTCGCAGAGAAGCGTTAGGCGAAGTAAGTTATTAATGACAGCCATGGCAAGCTTTGTTGTTTTAATAAACGCAGGCGCTTATTGGATAACTGGTGAATTTACCAAAAGTTTAATAGGGGGATTATTATTTGGAAGCGCTGGATTTTTTGTGATTTGGATGTTAATCCAAGGAAACCGCCGAAAAGTGTGGGTTGTTTCTTTATTTTGCTTATGTGTGGTCGATTTGATCGTGATGGATTTATCTTTGTTTTTACCCCGAAATTCACAAAATGTATTTTCCGAAGGAAAAGAAATTGCTGAATTTTTGACTAAGGACACTGAATTGTTTCGTATTTATTCACCTTCGTATAGCCTTGAACAACATATTGCCGCAGTATATGATCTTGAATTGGCTGATGGCGTGGATCCTTTACAGTTAGCCAGTTATGAAGAATTTATGGAAAAAGCCAGCGGTGTGATAACTGATGGATACAGTGTTACTCTACCGCCTTTTGCTACAGGAAATCCCAAGACAGATAACCAAACCGCCCGACCTAATCTACAACTATTAGGATTGCTTAATGTGAAATATATTATCGCTGATTTTGATATATCAGTTGCGGGTTTGGAATATATAAATCTATTTAATAAAACGCGAGTTTACAAAAATAATTTATGGCTACCGCGGGCATGGATCCAATCACTCGATTCGCCTATTGGGCACGATATCACCCCTGTTCAAAATATTATTTGGTCACCAAACCATATTACAGTATCGGCCGCATCAGGAATTAAGGACCAAAGGCTGGTGCTTTCGGAAATATATTACCCGGGATGGCAGGTGTTTGTTGATGGGAAGAGAAGACAAATTGATCAGTTTGGAGGTTTATTTCGGAGTGTGGTCCTCGAACCAGGTGATAAAGTTGTGACGTTCATATTTAGACCAATGAGCCTGTGTGTGGGGTTGGTTTTCTTTCTTATAACAATAATTTTTATTGCAGGGATTGTTTATTATTATGGACATCGCAGTGAACAAGAGAGAATCTAATTACCTGAAGCAATACCTTTCTGAGCGAAAATGGGCATTGGGTTTTGCCATCTTCATTATGGTGGTTACCACAGTGCCATATTTTTGGGGTTATTGTGCGGAAAATCGAGAAATTCAAAACAGCTGGCGGTTTACTGGTTTCATATTTGGTGTTGAAGATGGGAATTCTTATATCGCCAAAGCATTGACTGGTATGGCTGGAGCCTGGTTATTTCGAACACCATACACAGCTATTCAACAGAAAGGCGTTATCGCATTCTTGCCTTATTTATTATTCGGCAAATTGGCTGCACCTCCTGGAACTCATGAACAGTTGGTTGCACTCTTTCAGTTATTCCGATTTTTTGCCGGCGTTCTTATGGTTTTAGCTACTTATGATTTTATTAAATATTTTGTTAACGACGAGAGAATGAGTCGATATGGAACGGTAATTGCCATCATAGGAGGGGGAATTGGCTGGCTTTTATTGCTTTTTGGAAAAAGCACAATTTTGGACAGTCTGCCACTGGAATTTTATTCTCCTGAAGCATTTGGGTTTTTAAGTCTTTACGGTATTCCCCATCTGGCGATGGCACGTGCGCTTCTCTTGTGGGGATTGTTATGTCATTTTAAATTATCATCAAGTATAAATATTGCCCGCTATCTTGAACCCGTATTCATTGGATTGATCTGGTTACTCGTAGCTTTATTGCAGCCATTAACAGCCATGGTTATGGGAATGGTTTTAGCAATTTACCCGGTGATTGTCATTATTCAGAACACAAAAACAATAAAACCTTTACAGATACTAAATAAGAATAAAATTAGGAACCAATTGAAAATATTCCTTCTCGAATTGCTTCCTCCGCTGCCATTTTTTATTTACTATTTTATATCAGCAACAACTGATGAATTTCTAAAAGCGTGGTCGGCTCAAAATATCATTTCTTCGCCACATCCTCTTCATTACTTGTTGGCATATTTTCTGTTGTTACCTTTCAGCTTCGTAGGTATTTATATCTCGCTAAAAAATAAACAAACCCAGTACTATGTTCTATTTTGTTGGTTAATACTTTCTTTTGTGCTTGCATATAGTCCATTTACCATTCAACGCCGCTTAATCGATGGCATATGGGTTGTTTTAGTGATTTTTATGCTGGAAGGCTACCGCTGGGTGAGAAATGTGCATCCAAAACAGATATTTGGGTATTATCTTCCAATAATATCGATGCTCGTTACTCCCTCCGCATTGATATTACTTGTCGGCGGTGTAATAACAGCGGCTCACCCTGCTGAGCCGGTTTTCCTGCCAGCAGCCGAAATTGGAGCATTTGAATTCATCAATAGTTATGCACAATCGGGAGATATTGTTATCGCTGCATATGATACCGGTAATGCGTTACCTGCATGGGCGCCGGTGCGAGTATTATTAGGGCATGGACCGGAAAGCGCTGATTTTGATTATTTTAAACAATTAATTGATCGATTTTACAACAGGAATTGGAATGATTCCGATCGTTTGGAAATTATCGATAAATTCAGAATTCGTTTTGTCTTTTGGGGACCAAAAGAACAAAGATTGGGCGATTGGAACCCTGCTGAAGCAGCTTGGTTAACGAAAGTATTTGACTATGATGGCTATACTGTATATGAAGTGTTATACCCATAAAAATAATTTAAGATAGATCGCCCGAATTGTAATTATGCGTAAGATTTTCAGTTATTTTCATTATTTTTTTATAAATTACTGGCAATTCCTGCCAATATTCATATCAGCATTCATATTGGGATCACCATTTTTATTTAGCGGGAAAGTACTCTTTTGGGGAACGGTCATTCTTCAGTTTATTCCCTGGCGGCATTATGCCTGGAAACTATTGTTTTCTGGTCATCTCCCGCTTTGGAATCCATTGGTTGGAATGGGGGCGCCGCTTTTTGCGAATTATCAATCAGCATTGTTATATCCTCCCAATTGGTTTTTATTCCTATTAGATAGCTTGGGCGGAATTAGCTGGTTAGCCTGGGGGCAAGGTTTTTTGGTAGTATTCCACTGGTGCCTGACCGGTGCGGGGATGATTTGTTTACTTAAGTGGCTGGGGGTTGGGAAATTTGGCCAGGCATTTGGAGGGGTGAGTTTTGGCTTATCCAGTTATATCGTGGGACGCGCCAGTTTTTTAAGCATCAATGCAGCAATTGCTTGGTTACCTTGGATCATTTTTTTTAATTCGAAATTAATGAGCGATATCAACCAATTGGGAAAACCTTCCAAACGTACTTTTATTATTTTAACAATGGTAATGGCATTACAGCTATTATCAGGCCATGCACAAACAACTTGGTATACTATTCTATTGATCTTCATATGGAATATTATCTGGGGATTTCGATGGGGGCGTGGACAAAAAGTCATCAAAACTGGCGGCCATATCTCTTTAATAATCGCAAAGTATTGGTTATGGACGGCAATTTCGATTTTCTCTGCCGTATTAATATCTGCTGTACAGCTATTGCCAACATTCGAATATTTGCTTCAATCCCAACGATCTTCGGCGGTGGATATTGATCTGACAATGACCTATTCTTTTTGGCCTTGGCGGTTTTTTACCCTGTTTGCTCCGGGTATGTTTGGCTCACCAGTGACAGGGGATTATTGGGGATATGGGAACTATTGGGAGGATGCCCTTTATATTGGGCTGTTACCAATTTTAATTGTATTATGGGTAATTATTAACTGTTTTAAAAATCGTAAAGATATTTCCTCAACCAGTTATCCTGGCGCAGGGTCAATCGTATTATTTTTAGGTATGCTAAGCTTAATTTCACTGATGCTTGCCTTGGGTAAGAATCTACCTTTGTTCCCTTGGTTATATCGCTATGTGCCATCTTTCGACATGTTTCAAGCACCGACAAGAATATCGATCTGGGCGGTATTTTCATTCACCATCCTAGCTGGCTTTGGTGTGGAATATCTCAGAAGACCCACATTAAAATCATTATATTGGACACGATTGGGCACC
>JAAZNS010000068.1 GCA_012798185.1 Chloroflexota bacterium
CAATACAATTTATGGTTTGCTGGTGATTGGACTAAACCACGCTTTACTGACCCGCGAATAGTAGAAGGTTTATCGAATTATGCATGAATGATGAAAGCCGGACCTCCCAATATACAGGCAATCGATTGGAATGATGCCAATCAATTGTTCGCACAAGGGAAAGTGGTTTTCTTCATCGATGCCAGCTTGTTTGGTCCGGGTTATGAAGATCCCGAGTCTTCAGCTGTGGCAGGAAAAGTCGGATATGCTCCGTTACCCAAAACTGATAAAGGTTCTATGACAGGCCACTGGATGTGGGGATTGGGTATCCCTGCAAATTCAGCGAATAAAGAAGCTGCCTGGTATTTTATTCAATGGGCTACGAGTAAGGAAATTGAACCAAAAATTGGGACAGCGACCGGCGGAGCGCCTCGGCTTTCTACTTGGAGCAACGAGATTTACACCCAATCGCTAAATCCCGGATATATATCTGCAGTACAAACGGCTATGGCAACTTCACGATCTACTGCGGTGTTCTATGAAGGTTGGAAAGAGATCGCTATTATGATTGTCGATGCGGTGCAGGAAATTTACGCTGGAAAGGATCCAGTGCAAGCCTGCCAGGAATTACAAGATAAAGCTTCGGCGGTGGTTAAATAGCATCTCTTGATTTTTATTGTATATTTCTTGGGGCTGTCTTAAAAGTCGATTTTGTCATGGTGAGCGCAGCGAAACAACTATTTTGAATAATAAAAAGATCCTTCGCTTTGCTCAGGGTGACAGCTTACTTTTAGGACAGCTCCAGTAAGAGTTTTTATAAAGAAGATAAACAATGTCATCTGTTGCACTCTCGAATTCACCCCCAAAAAACAGAGTAAAAATTGGCGCGGGATATTTATATATCGCGCCAGCGCTGATCATATTAGGGCTTACCTCGGTTTATCCTGTGATTTATTCTCTTGTAATGAGTTTATTTAATTGGGATTGGGGATTAAAGTTAGATTTTATTTGGTTCGAAAACTATGTGATGTACCTTAAAGATCCTGTCTTTTGGCAGGTTTTGGGTCATACATTTTATTTCACAGTTGGTGCGGTGAGCGTAGAAATATTATTAGGGATGGCATTAGCGATCATAGTAAACCGGTTAAGTTTCGGTATGGGTATTATCCGCACACTGCTTATGCTTCCGTTAATGGTTTCAGGTATTATCGTTGCATTAATGTGGAAAATCCTTTTAGATCCAACGTTAGGGATAGTAAATTATTTATTAAGATTGCTTGGACTTCCATCTTCTGCTTTTTTTGGCGCGCCGTCTTCAGCCATGCCGTCGATTATTATGGTGGATACCTGGTGGCAGACCGCATTTGTATTTATCGTTTTGTCGGCGGGATTAAGAAGTTTGCCCCGTGAACCCTACGAAGCGGCTGAGGTAGATGGTGCAAACAGCCTGCAAAGTTTTCGTTATTTAACCTTGCCGATGCTAAAACCTGTATTATTAACGGTTTTGATATTTCGCACAATCGATTGCTTAAAAGTATTTGCTATAATTTTCGGAACAACAGGCGGAGGACCTGCCCAAATTACCGAATCCGTTCAAACCCTGGCTTACCGGACTGCATTTAAATTTTTATTTTTAAGCCGTTCTATGACCTTGATGGTCATTTTTTCCTTCGTCATCCTGGCATTTTGTTTGATATATCTGCGATTCGGTGAATCTGAAACGTGATCACGCTTATATTTAATTAAGAGGCATTTTATGCGTTCTAAAACGAAAAGGTGGATAATTACTCTCGTAGCTTACATCCTGGCAATCATTGCAGTGATCGCCACATTGTTTCCGATTTTTTGGATATTTTCGATTTCGATCAAAACGCAAAGGGATGCTTTTGCCATGCCCCCGGTTTGGGTTTTTAAACCTGTATGGCAGAATTATATCCGAATCTGGCAAACAGCTGGTTTTGCAGATGCTTTTCAAAACAGCGTTATTGTTACTCTCGTGGGGGTGATTTTAGCGTTAGTTATAGGGGTCCCTGCAGCATATGCCATAAATCGATTACCTTTCAAAGGTAAGAAAACGCTTTCGATTTGGTTGTTGATTTCATATATGTTTCCTGAGTTTCTTTTTATTATTCCGATGTACGTGCTTTTTCAAAAAATCGGATTGTACGATACCCAACTGGGATTAGCTCTTGTATATCAGGTTTTCGTTTTACCGTTTGCTATCTGGTTGTTACGAGGATTTTTTGCCGATGTGCCGGTAGAGTTAGAGGATGCTGCTCGGATAGATGGTTGCACCAGGGTGCAAACTTTGCGCTTAATCTACTTGCCTCTAACTGCTCCAGGGATTGCCGCTACTGCCATTCTCTCTGCGATATGGATATGGAATGAATTGACTATCGCTCTGGCACTAACCTTTGATGCTGCGAAAACTGTCACGGTTGCCGTGGCAGGTTTTCGCGGGTACGCTGCCATTGATTGGGGGGGGATGACTGCAGCGTCTATTGTATCAATCATACCCATGTTTATCTTTGCTGCTTTTGCTCAGCGTTATATTGTAGAAGGATTAACCTTAGGAGCAGTTAAATGATAAGGATTTAGACTGATTCTAGTTTCTTCATAATTGGACTTTTAATATAAATGCTTTGATATTGGAGACTTGAGTATGAATAATGAATTTGATTTTTCGGGAAAAGTGGCTTTGGTGACCGGCGCCGGTAGAGGCATTGGAAAGGGAATAGCGCTAAGACTTGCTAAAATGGGCGCAGATATTGCAGTCAATGATTTAATTAGCGAAACTGCAGATAGGACAGTTGAAGAAATTCGCAATATGGGACGGAAAGCAGCTGCATTCCCGGGTGATGTATCAAAAAGCGAAATTATTGATGCCATGGTCGATGAAATATTACAAAAATTTAACCACATCGATATTCTGGTAAATAACGCTGGAATATCTTTATATCGGCCTATCTTGGATTGTTCGGAAGAAGATTGGGATAGGCATGTGGATATTATGGCAAAAGGAACATTCCTGCTAATGCGTAAAGTTGCACCGCACATGATAGCTCAAAAATGGGGGCGCATAGTTAATTTAGGATCTTATGTGGCGCAGTTTAATTGCACAACCAAATATTTCGCGCCCTATTGTGCAGCAAAATTTGCAATTATTGGGTTAACCCAAGTGGCTGCTCAGGAATGGGCGCCATATGTTACTGTGAATGCCGTTGGACCGGGGGATGTAGAAACCGAAATGATGGAACTTGAATGGCAACAAGAAGGCGCTCGACGAGGTATTACCGCAGCGGAAGTTAAAGAAGAATATCGGAAGCGTTTGATACTTGAAAGACTTCAAACACCGGATGATATTGCCAAAGCAGTAGCATTTTTATGTTCACCTCTCGCAGACCAAATTACAGGATCTCATTTGATTGTATCAGGAGGATTGCCATATCATGTATAAACCTGGGCTAGTTGAAGACAGCCTGTAGAAATTCATAGGTTTTTATACCAGGCATTATGTCTTTGAAAGTGGACAAAGATATAATATCTGATTGCCTAATTGCCGGGTTGCAAAATATCCCATACGATATTTTTAAATCAGCATTGCTGACACTATGTCAAACACGAATCTTGGTTTTTTGATATTCTCGATTTTTTACACCCTTCCGCTCACTCCGCGCTTGCAGGTAAGAAGTGAGGGTGAGGTTAGGAAATGAAACAAATAATTGAAATCACAGAATCGGGTTTGAAAAACCACTGGGAGGTTTTTTAATTCAAAAGATTATGCAATCATTCATTGCGGTTTTTGCAGTTCATTGTATAATAAAATTCCATTGGTTAACTTTATAAATTTACAGGAGGAAACGATGACAAAAATAATTGATATTGAGGGGATTGGTCCTAAATATGCAGAAAAACTTGAAAAAGCTGGTGTTCGTACAATAACATCGTTACTTAATAAAGGGAAAACACCAAAAGGTCGTCAGGAACTTTCCAAGGCTACAGGTATCAGCGATTCACTGATTCTTCAATGGGTAAATCATGCCGATTTATTTCGAATTAAGGGTGTTGGTTCTGAATATTCTGATTTATTGGAAGCCGCTGGCGTGGATACTGTTCTAGAATTAGCAAATCGAAAACCTGAGAACCTGTATCAGAAATTGGTTTCTGTTAATCAGGAAAAAGAATTGGTTCGTAAGTTACCAACCGAAAAACAGGTTGAAGATTGGGTATCACAAGCAAAACAAATGGCACGGATTATTACTTATTAATTCTTAAAACATGTGAAGGAATATGAAAAGAAGATAAAATTGATATTTATGAAGATGTTGATAGTAATGTTATTGACATCAATGGATGAATTATTAAGTATAATCTTGTGAAGAAAACAGATATAACCTTAATTGGGAAATATTTTTCAATAAAGTTTAATAGTGATTATTGGTGAAAAAAAATTGTATGAATAGTTGCAAGTATTTTGCCAATTTTATGTACGGATTTGTTAATCTTAAATGTTAAAATACATTTAAAATTGGACGATAAGGAAGTGTGATGTATATTTTATTGGTGTAATACAAAAGATATTCGTAAAAATCACCATTATTGATCGGTGGATTTTCCACCAGGCATTGACAGCAGTTTGAGGAGGACCCAATGAAAAAGGTTACACAGAATACACTTTTGATTTTATTGGCATTGGTTGTTGCTTTTAGCGGCTTTGGTTTTACCACCCAAGCAAAAAAGACAGCAAAATGTGCCTATTACCATACAGTATGGTATGGTGAGACGCTCTATAAGATTGGGCTTCAATACGGGTTGACTTGGGATAAGATTGCCTCAGCCAACAATATCAAGAAACCGGGCCAGATATACGCAGGCGATGTATTGTGCATCCCAACCTACAAATATACAAAGTATGGCACGGGCGGGCCGTATTATTATGGATATAATTACTACGGCTACTATAACTATTATGGTTACAATTACTATGGAACGGGCGGGCCGTATTATTATGACGATGATTATTATTACTATGGCAGTGTTCCGTTGATCACAGTGACAGACGTTAAAGAAGGTAAGACTGTAACCATAAAAGGTTATTACTTCCCCAAGAAGACAAAATTCAATGTTTACATTGGCAACTACGGTACAGCCGGGGTAGGTGGAGTAAAGGTTGATACTTTCACGACAGGTAATAAAACCACCTTTACTGCGACTTTTAATATCCCCAAATCTTTAAAGAATAAAAGCCGCCTTGCCATCCGCGTACAGAGTCCAACAAAGGGCATCTATTCGTACAATTGGTTTAATAATTAAAGTTAAGTGGCGGCTTCCGTGAGTGCATATTTACGGAAGTCGCCAGCTTGATGAATGAATCTCCGGGCGATATATTAATTTCGCCGCTGAATTATTTATTGCTAAGGTTATTTAAACCCGCGCAAGCGGGTTTTGCTATTTGAGGGATATTTGAGATGAGACAATTGGGTTTTTTCTTCTTCGCAATTTTTATTTTAGGAATAAGCATTGGTTTAGCAGCGTGTAATTTCCCAGGTAATACACCTGTAATTCAACCATCTCTAATACCAACATGGACAATAATAGAAAATGTCGAAATTCCACCATCACCTCAGGTTACTCAAATAGCTCCCAGCACTCCGCAAGCCATAACGGAAACATCTACCGAGAGCCCAACTATTACACCAACTATAACGCAAACGAGCACCCCTGAAGAATCGTGTACCGATAAAGCGGAATTTGTAAAAGACATTTCAATTGCTGATGGGACGTTTATTACTCCTGGGGAAACATTTGTCAAAACCTGGCGGCTTCGCAATGTTGGAACATGTTCATGGACAGAGCAATATCAGCTGGTATTTGCAGGCGGAGACCAAATGGAAGGCACTTCACCGGTACCGTTTTCCAAATCTATTTCTCCAGGTGAAACCATCGATCTTTCTATATCACTAACTGCTCCTTCTTCCGACGGGGAATATGAAGGGTTGTGGCAATTACAAAATCAAAACAGTGAAAAATTTGGTATTGGAGAAGATGGCGAAAAACCAATTTGGGTAAAGATTAATGTCAGTGAATCTGCATTGGGTTATGAGCTGAAATCGCCTACCTGGGAAGATACATTTAAAAATAATAAGTATTGGTATTTATTAGATACCGCAAATACTCATTTTTCGATTAAAAAAGGTCGATTGATCATGAAAGCCGATTCTCCAGGGAAACGTGATGAGTGGGGTTTAGCTACCAGACCTGATTTGGAGAATTTTTATATTCTGGCAACTTTTAAAACCGGCGACGCGTGTGAGGGCAAAGATCGATATGGATTATTGATTAGAGCCAGAAATCCCAATTCGGGGTATATTTTTAGTTTTTCGTGTGATGGCAGCTTTCGAATATATCGTTGGGATGGTAAAAATTATTACGCTTTGGAGGAATGGAAGCAAGATAGCAATATTTTTGCTGGTGCCAATCAAATCAACCGGATGAGTATTCTGGCTGAGGATTCGACTTTTAAATTTTATGCAAATGGTAAATTATTAGGCGAATATGAAGATGATACATATGATTATGGGCAATTTGGATTGTTGATTGGTTCGCAAAAAACTTCTGATTTGAGGATTTTTGTAGAAGATATTGCTTATTGGGTAATTGAGGATTGATTTGTCGTGACTAAATACTCAAGCTGACTGGGTAATCTCGATAAAACTTGTTTTTTCAATGATATCGATTTATTTTTAAAAAATGTCAGGTGGTTGCTCTTTTAACATATCTTTACATTGATTGGTGCGTGTTATAATAATATTAATGGTTGAAATGTTATCGGTTAAATGACATTAGATAACCCTGATTTATATTCCACGGAAAAATTATTCTCGGGTTTCCTTCAGATGGCATATGAGGGGGGCAAATTTGACGAAATTAACCATTTTCTGCAACAGATCCTGAAACAAGAAAACCGGGCAAGATTAACTGCTGAAACATTACAACGGGCAACAGCTGCATTGAATTCCAGCCTTGATCTCGAAAATGTTTTGGATATCATTCTCGAGCAACTTCAACAAGTTGTCCGGTACGACAGCGCTTCGCTATTATTATTGGAGGGGGAAACTGTATTTATTAAAGCAGTCAGAGATCATCCACAGCCTGATGCTGCGCTGCAAGTTCGTTTTTCTATATATGAAGATCCATTGGCATGGGAAATATTAACGTCAAAAGAGATTATTATTATGATGGATGCTCAACAAGATTCCCGTTTTAAGGCACGCGGGAATGCAAATTATGTCAGGGGGTGGATGGGAGTACCGTTAATCGCTAGAAATGAAGTAGTGGGAATGCTGACGCTTGATTCACGAAGTCCAAATGTATACTCGGAGGAAGATGCAAAACTCGCGCAGGCTTTTGCGAACCAAGCAGCTTTAGCAGTAAGCAACGCCCGCCTTTTCCAAAGCGAACGTCAGCAGCGTATTCTTTCAGAAGTATTACGGGAGACCAGTTTAATTCTTTCCAGTAGTTTAAAAGCGGATAAAATTTTGGAATTTATTTTAGAGGAATTAAATAAAATTGTCCCTTACGACTCAGCTTGCATATTAATAGTTGAAAAAGACCAGGTAAAAATAGCTGCGCAAACGGGGTATGATAAATTTGGGGTGAAGGAATTATTATACGATCTAAGTTTGCCATTAGATAATACTCCTAATTTGAGAAAAATGGCAGATACACGCCAGCCGCTTTATATTTCCGATGTTGTTAATGAATCAGCGTGGGTGAGAATCAAAACCTCACAACATATCGGTTCCTGGTGCGGCGCACCATTAGTTGCCCATGATCAATTGTTAGGTTTTCTTTCTTTGGATAAGGCTGAGCAGAATTACTATACATCCCATCATGCTGATCGGCTGAAAATTCTAGCGAGCCATGCTGCGCTGGCCTTATTAAACTCAATGACATATGGAGAAGTTGAAAAAGCTTCCATCACTGATTATCTTACTGGTGCATACAACAGACGATATTTTATTCAAGAAATATCTAACGAAATCGATCACGCCAGAAGAAGCGGGCATCCCTTATCGATTTTGCTGATAGATCTGGATTATTTTAAAAAGGTAAATGATATCTACGGACATTTATGCGGTGATAAAGTATTGCAAATGGTGGTGGAGCGCTTGAAATCTGAACTTCGATCAATCGACAGTCTGGCGCGTTATGGCGGGGAAGAGTTTGTGGTGATTCTCCCTGGAACTTCGACTTATTGGATGAGCACAGTTGCTGAAAAATTACGCCTAGCAATTGCCGATAAACCATTTATGTTGGATTTGGGTTCAAATAACATTGTAGAGATTGCATTAACTATAAGCATCGGTGGTGCTACCTTTCCAGATAACGGTCAGGAACCACAAATGCTTATTGATTATGCAGATCGATTATTGCTTCAGGCAAAAACGCAAGGGCGCAACCGCGTGGTAATCAACTAACTCCCTAAAAATGGTTTAAGGGGTGAAAGATGAGGCACCTGCATATCTTCCCAAATTTGTTGAATTTTATTCTCATCCCAAGATTTTTTAAAAGCCGCGACAACGCCAGGATCGAATTGTGTTCCGCTGCACATTTCGATTTCTTTGGCTGCTTCTTCAAGGCTATATCTTTGACGATAGGGGCGATCGATGGTCATTGCGTCGAATCCATCAGCAACTGCAACGATTCGAGCACTAAAAGGGATTGCATAGCCTGCCAATTGATCAGGATATCCATGGCCGTCCCATCGTTCATGGTGATGGCGGATAACAGGTATCGCGGGGACTAAATATGGGATATCTTTAATCATCTCAGCACCCGTGATAGGGTGTTGTTTCATGATTTCCCATTCGTCTTCATCCAAAGCTTTGGGTTTCAATAAGGTGGATTCCTGAATGACTATTTTCCCGATATCGTGTAAGATTGCGCCAAAGCGTAATTGCTCAACCTGGCGCCCTTGCCAGCCCAATTCGAATGCCAGTACCTGCGAGTAAGCCGTTACTCTCTCTACATGTCCTCTTGTATAGGCATCACGCACATCGATAGCATTGGCTAAAACAGTCAGGCTGGCTTCGTATGCCTGCTGGAGTTGGGCTACTCGAATTTGCCGTGAGCGGTTCAACCTTCCCTTCACCGCAGTAAGCAGTTCTTCCCGGGAAAGTGGTTTGATCAAGTAATCTTCTGCGCCAAGGTTTTTACCGGTTAATACATCCTCTTTCTCGCCGCGTGCGGTGAGAAAGACAAATGGTATTGTGACCCAATCTGAATGCGCTCTTACTGATTTGAAAAAGGAAATCCCATCCATCTCGGGCATGGAAATGTCGGAGAGGATTAAATCGGGAGTGATTGTTGCCATTTGATCAAGTGCATCCTGACCATGAACGGCAGTCAAGATTGTAAATCCCTCGTAGGATAATATATCGCGCAACCCCTCTCTTAAAATTTGATTATCTTCAACAATAAGTATCGTTTCTTTATTATTCATGTCACCAATTCTGATATTGCAGGAACGCCGCCGGCGGATCTCGCCATTTTCACCGAGCGAACTATCGCTTGTGAGGTGACTTCAGCTGCAAAAGTGCCAACTATGTTCACATCAGCTTTTTTGTGTCCTGTGGAAATCGCAAATATTGTATCACCATCCAGCATAGTATGCGATGGACGAACACTGCGGGCAATTCCATCTTGAGCCATCTGGGCAATTTTGTTTGTTTCTTCTTTAGTTAAACGAGCATTGGTCACCACAACGCCAATAATCGTGTTGCCGCGGGAAGCAAAACCCAGCGAAGTACGGCCGACCAATGTTTTCATGATTTCACGGGTATCTGCGAAAATTCTATTGGATCCAATATGGAAAGGTCCTTTTTGAAAAGATCGGGCTCCAGCTATTATCGTTCCATTTGAGGGGTCAATGATATCACCGAATGCGTTGACTGCCATCAGCGCAGCTACAATCACGCCATTGCCAATTTCCATAGCTGCACATCCCGTGCCAGCTTTTACTGCTTGCCCCAAGCCTAAAATCTTTCCTATAGTGGCGCCAGTGCCAGCGCCGCAATTCCCTTCCTGAGGCGGATTTCTAGAAGCATTCAAACATGCTTCATATCCCATGTTGACATCAGGACGGATCTCTCTCTTGCCAATGTTTAAGTCAAAGAGAATTGCCGCAGGAACAATCGGAACACGTCCTGCGCCGGTTTCAAAACCAGCACCATGTTCTTCCAGGTATTTCATGACTCCAGTTGCTGCCTCAAGCCCGAATGCTGAACCCCCAGCAAGAACAACCGCATGAATTTTTTCGACAAGATGCATGGGATGTAATGCATCTGTCTCACGGGTGCCTGGTGCTCCTCCTCTTTGATCGATTCCGCCCACAGCGCCTTTAGGGCAAAGCACAACGGTGCAGCCGGTCAGTGCTTCCATGTTTTGTGCATGCCCGACAAGAATATCAGGTATTGAAGTAATCGAAATATCGGTTTTCATCACCTGGATTATAACTGGTTTAAGAGTGAGAATTATTTATTTACTTCGCTGTGTTGATTTTCTTTTATCAATGGGAAGGTTATCCGTTGAGTTGTACCTTTAAACTCGTCACTAGAGATCGTGATTTCGCCGCCATATTGACGAATAATTTCTTGATAGATACGCATTTCAATGCCGATACCCCTTTCACCTGGCAGGGTGATAAAATCAGCATCGAGAAGTGCTTCGATTTCATCAGGGGAGATATATTTACCGTTATCCCAAATATCGATTGCTATTAAATTTTCGGGTGTAATATCGGTTTTTATCGAAATCCGGTTTGGGTTGGCATCGATGGTAAGCAATAGCAAATTAATCCATAAATCCCAAAGTTGGTATTCATTCGCCAATGCGTTTGGATTTTTAGGAGAGAAGTCTTTTGAAATTTCAATTTCTTTAACCGATAAATGTTCGCTAATCAACCCCAATGCAATGTCCAACGTCTTGTTGATATCGGTTTTTTCGAGGGTGATTGTGATTGGTTTTGATAATTCGATTAATTTTTGAATCTCGTTATAGATTCTCCAGGAAGCTTTTTGGATGGTTTCAGCAGATTCTCTGCCGGGATGATCGCTTGGCAAATGATGTAAAAGAAGCTGTGTTTCGGCGATCACCGAGGTGAGTGGATTATTGATATGATGTGCAAAACCAGATGCCAATTCCCCAATAGCTGCAAGACGTGATTTTTGGATTAACTGTTTCTGCGTAGTTTGCAGTTGGTTTTCCATATATTTGGCTAAGGTGATATCTTGTGCAGCGCCAATGATCAGGTTAACAAAATGTCCTGGAGGTTCTTTTATTGGACGGGAGTAATCTCGTATCCAGCGGTATTGTCCATCTTGATGAAGGATACGATACTCGCTGACATCGGCATACCCTTGTGAAAGGCGAATTTGACGTTGGGTTACGATGGTTGTGTCATCTGGGTGAACAATATTTAACCAGCCAGTACAGGGATCTAATTGATCGGGAGAGTACCCGGTAATGCGCTGAAACGCATCGGTAACCCATTCTCGAATGCATCTTCCATCTTCATTGATACGATATGCATATGCAAAATCTGAGGTTAGTTCTGATATTAGACGGTAGCGTTGTTCGCTTTCTTTAAGTTTTTTTTCCATTTTGTGTTTATATAATGCAATCTCGATGCTGCTGTAGAGTTCGTTGATGTCAATGGGTTTAATCAGGTAACCATACGGTGAACTGATGCTGGCTCTGTTAATTGTTTCTTCATCTCCGAAAGCGGTGGAATATATAATCGGGATGTCTAAGACTTGGTTGATTTTTTGGGTTACTTCAATTCCATCCTGATCGCCATCCAGGTAAATATCCATGATAACCAAATCTGGTTTTAGATGAATTGCGTGAGAAATAGCTTCTTCCCCATTAATTGGACCAACAAACACCTCGTAACCAAATCTTTGAAGCTGGTATTTAAGGTTGTTAGCCAGGATAATCTCATCATCAATGATGAGTATCTTTGCCTTTGGGGACTTAATATCGGTCATAGCTCAGACACATGATTAAACAACTATGTTTTTTAGGAAAGTCATGACGAAAAAAAAGATATCGATCAAACCTGGAAAACAATAAAATAAACCCCGAGCTTAAAAAGCTATCGTCATAAACGTTCTCTTATAATGGTACTTAAGAGCACGATGATGTCCGTAAAAAAGGCGTAAATAAAAACAAAACACACTGCATAATAAAAGAATTAAGTAATGAAACATGTACATTTTATCTACCATCAATAAAGGGAAAGAAACCGATCAAGTTGACATCTATTTTCTTTGCGGTATAATTCGTCCGCATGACCCGTTAGCTCAATTCGGTAGAGCAGTTGACTCTTAATCAATTGGTTGGAGGTTCGAGTCCTCTACGGGTCACACATATGTGGGGGATGAGACGCATATTACCGCCAGATATGGCGGTTTTTTGTCTGTTAAAATAGAATTATTTTAATACTCGGTGCAAAATGGTGCAGTTTGGTGCAGTTAATTTTCCCCAAAATTATATATATTGTCCAGTTTATTTACAGCATAAGGGAATTCAACTTGAATGGGGGTTACTAGTTTATCAAGTGTTGCGGCAGCCTCATCTTGCATTTCGTGATAGAGATGTCCATAAACGTCCAGGGTGACACTTGGCTTGGAATGACCCAGGATTTTCGATACCACAATTACAGGAATGCCATTGTTCAGCAATAATGAAGCGGCAGTATGCCGAAGATCGTGAAAGCGAATTTTTGGTAATCCAGATTTTTCCAGGTTTTTTAAAAAATCCACCCGTAAATTGCTGGGATTACATGGTGTTCCAACCGATGATGGAAAAATCAGATCATATTCTTTCTATCTGTCTCCAACAATCAATTTACGTAATTTCTGGTGTTCAAGATGGTGTTGTAAAATCCGAATTGATCCTTCACCAAGTTTGATAGTACTCCGACCTGATTGCGTTTTTGGTTCAACAAATTTCCACCCTTTTCCATTTATAGATTGAACCTGACGTTGGATGTGTAATTTTCCAGTGTCCCAGTGTAAATCACACCACTTCAAGCCAAATAATTCACCTTGCCGCATTCCTGTGGTGATTGGCAGATAATATAAAGCCAGATAAGGACTATCTTGGGCAGCAATAAGAAATCGGGAAATCTGACTTTCATCAAGCACCTGCATTTCTCCTCGCTTGTATCGAGGTAAAGACGCTTCATAGGAAGGATTTTGAGAGATTATCCCATATCGAACGGCTTTTGCCAGGGATTTGTGCAGAATGTTGTGCGTAATCCTGACTGTGCGAACACCTCCACCAGATTGAATCAACTCTGCATAAAATCGTTCAATTTGGGCTAGGTGAAGATTCAACTGGATATTGCCTAGATTAGGAATGATATGTTTCCTAATATTTTGCCGGTATTTGTGTTCTGTAGTTAGACGAACAGTTGGTGCATGATTATCAATCCATTTTTCCAGATATTCTACAAGTGTTATTTTTCCAGCTTGATAGTCAAGACCATGATCAATGTTAATCTGGAAATCTCGCAGCCATTTTTGAGCATCCGTTTTTTGTTTAAAACCCTTGCTAACTCGTTTGCCGTTAATATTGATTTGTTCTCGCCAAGTTCCGTTGGGTCGCTGTAATAAAGATCCTTCATTTTTGCCACGAATTTTTCTCGCCATTCCTTTTATCCTATATAACAAATGTTACAAGGAAAGATGACTCTGTAATCTCTGTCCATTGAGTTGTTAAGGTACAATTCTCAATAATCATTTTAGCACTCAATGGACAGAAA
>JAAZNS010000008.1 GCA_012798185.1 Chloroflexota bacterium
CAAAATTTATGAATGTTAGTCAGGAATTAGCAGAGACGCATTATGGTATTCATAAAGGAAAGCCATTCTATGAAGGCTTGATTAAATATATTACCTCAGCACCAGTGATGGCAATGGTCTGGGAAGGACATAATGCTATCGCAGCAGTGCGTCAAACCATGGGTTCGACCAGACCCATCGAGGCGGCGCCAGGATCAGTTCGCCATGACTTCGGATTGGATGTAGGCAGAAACATTACGCATGCATCCGATACAATCGAAAATGGGATTAAGGAAATTGAACTTTGGTTCAAACCGGAAGAAATCGTCTCCTGGCAGCGAGAAACGGATCGTTGGATATTTGAATGATGCAATAAAATCCCCCGAAAGCAAATAGGGGGGTTTTTGATTATTAATATTGACACAAAATCAGCCCTTTTTATCTTTGATATAATCTCATTCAAATCAGTGTATTGAAGGATTAATGGTGAAAACTCCATATTCGGTAAAATCGAAACTTGACACGATACTTCCTAGAGTACAAAAGCCGGGGCGGTATGTAGGAGGCGAGTTAAATCAAGTAATTAAAGACTGGTCTTCAATATCAGTAAAAATCGCCCTGGTTTTTCCGGATATTTACGATATTGGCATGTCCAATTTAGGTTTAGCAATTCTATACGAGCTGATCAATCAACGTACGGACACATTGGCTGAGAGGGCATTTTCTCCCTGGCTCGATATGGAGGCGTTATTAAGAGAGGAAAATATTCCATTATTTTCACTTGAAACCGCCCACCCCCTATCCGAATTCGATATTATCGGAATATCACTGCCTTATGAAACTCTTTATACAAATACACTGAATTTATTGGATTTATCTGGCATTCCCTTATTTTCGAACCAACGCAATGATTCACATCCCATAGTAATCGCCGGCGGTCATGCAACCTTTAATCCTGAACCAATGCATGCGTTCATCGATGCGTTCGTAATTGGAGAAGGCGAAGAAATCATCCATGAAATCATCGACCAGTATCAAATATGGAAAAATCACTCCAACGATAAACAACAACTGCTTTTCCAGCTTTCGCAAATAAAGGGCATATACATACCATCGTTTTATCGACCTGTATACAGTACTGACCAAAGGATTTCCCATATTGAAAAACTCACCGAATTCGCGCCATTACCGGTCATTAAGCGTATCGTTCCAAAATTGCCTCCACCGCCTACCCGCTTTATTGTCCCGATGATCGATACGGTTCATAATCGAATACCCGTTGAGATAATGCGCGGCTGTACGCGAGGTTGCCGATTTTGCCATGCCGGTATGATTAACCGTCCTGTCCGTCAACGTTCAGTTGACGAAATTATTACTGCCATAGATCTCTCAATAAAAAATACAGGGTACGAAGAAGTAGGTTTGCTGTCATTGTCTACCTCCGACTATGCGCATATCACAGAGTTGATCGATACCCTAAATGCGCGTTTCTGCAACAAACACCTGAACATTTCCCTCCCATCCTTGCGTATCGACACCTTTTCGGTGGAATTAATGAATGCATTGAAAACCAATCGTAGAGGAGGGTTTACATTAGCCCCAGAAGCTGCTACAGAACGAATGCGTAATATTATCAATAAACCAGTAGATAATAATCAACTTATAGAAACCTGCAAAGCAATATTTTCTCGAGGTTGGCCAACAATCAAACTCTACTTTATGATTGGACATCCCTTAGAAACTATGCAAGATGTCGAAAAAATTGTGCTCTTGTGTAAAGATATCCTTTTTGCAGGGCGTAGTGTGATCGGAAAAAGAGCTCAAGTAAATGCCGGTGTCAGTACCTTTATCCCCAAACCACATACCCCTTTTCAATGGGTCGCTTGTGATACGCCAGATCGTATCCTGGAAAAACAAGCATTGCTTAAAAAAGGGTTACGCGGACCAGGGTTAAAACTTACCTGGAATTCCCCAGAAAATACTATGCTGGAAGCCTGGCTTTCGCGCGGTGATCGCCGTATGTCAGAGGTTATTTATGAAGCCTGGAAAAGGGGAGCTAAATTCGATGCTTGGGGTGATCAATTTCTCTATAATATCTGGCAAGAAGCGTTTTGTGTTGTAGGAATTGATCCGGCATTTTATACACATCGTGAACGCCCCATTGACGAAATTTTTCCTTGGGATCATATCAATGCTGGAATTCATAAAAAGTTTCTCATCCAGGAATATATGTTCAGTAAACAAGCGATTACCAGGGGTGATTGTCGTCATATATGTTATGCATGCGGAATTCTGCCCACATTCAACGATTTACGCCGACAGTATTCAGGTGACGCCTGGTGTTGCCCAGAAGTAACAATTCCTCAACCGCAATCCTCAGCAAATAATGGTGCCTTCTCACCATTATCTAAAAGCCCATGAGAATACGAGTCAATTTCTCAAAAACAGAGGTTATTAAATACTCCAGCCATTTAGATTTATACCGTGCCTGGGAAAGGTGGCTTAGGCGCGCAGAGCTGCCCCTTACTTATTCAAAAGGGTTTAAACCGCACCCTCACATCAATTTGGCATGTGCACTGCCTTTAGGCTTTACCAGCGAAAATGACCTGGTCGACATCTGGCTTGAAAATACCGTTCCACTTGATGATATATATCAAGGTTTGATCCATACAGCACCACCCGGAATCTCCATTAATTACGTGGAAGAAATTCCCTCACAAACCCCCTCCCTTCAAAAACAACTCATTGCTAGTGAATATATTATTACATTGCATAAACCGGTGACAGAACTACAAGACAAGATAAACTTGCTTAAAAATAGTGAAACAATATGGCGCGAAAGAAATGGGAAAAAATATAATTTACGCCCTCTTATCTTAGAAATAACTTCTCAGCAAGAGCCCATTTCTGGAAAGCAGCAGTTGATCATAAAGCTGAAAGCTCAAGCAAATGCCACAGGCAGACCCGATGAAATTTTGCTCTCATTGGGAATTGATCCGCAAAATACCAAAATTCACCGTCAAAAATTGATATTAGATGATAATTCGTGAAAGTATGATTTCTTGAAATCCCAATAAGCCGTTTCTATTATAAATTCTAAGTTTTTCGACATTCTTGTATCGAAATTATCGTGGTAAAATTTGTCTCTACACAACTGCCCCCATAGCTCAGAGGATAGAGCGTTGCCCTCCGGAGGCAAAAACCCGCGTTCGAGTCGCGGTGGGGGTATTGGTAAACAATATCCTGCGTTTCATACCCCTGTAGTTCTATTGGGGTATTTTTTTTGAATAGCACCTATGAAAAACCTACATCAACACCTGATAATCATTTATATACTGATTGGTTCATTTTTGTCTGCATGTACGCGGGTAAATATTCTAAGTGAAGAACCCCCCTGGAAATATGCTGATATACGAAGTCTAGATGAAGCAGATGCCGCTGATCCAGAGATGGATTTGGTTGCAGTTTATTATCGACAATCACCAGCCAATTCTCCATCTGGGACTGTTCAAATTCGGTTGGATTTTCTTGATATAACGTTTATACCTAATTGTAATGTTTTCATCGCTTTCGATACAGAAGCTGGCGGCGAATCGCTCGTCATGTCGTCTTTCCCAGCAGCCATTGATTGGGACTATTTATTAGAAATCCCGGTTTCTTCAGATATACAATTATATAACGACCGATACAAGCCTCTCAGATCGACCGGTATCAGTGTTTTTCGCGATCCCCTTCAAGATACAATGACTGTAAACCTTTCTAATAATCGATATATTAATAGTAGAAATGTTATTAATTTCCAGGTTTTCACAACACATTCTGGTGGAAGTTCACCGGCGGATTCCTCGTCAGTGATTTCATCGATCGATAGCCCGCCTGAGCGAGCCGAAGTAATGCTGGTTTTTTGGAACTCCTTCCCAGCTTATTCACCTGCGCAAGCTTTGCGGCGCTGGGATGGCGCTCATACCGGTCCCCAAGGAACCAGGCATGGATTATTTAATTTATTTAAAGCGGTTGATGATTATTCCATCCCGATAATTTTGTTAGATCTAAAATACCCCACCTCACTATCTGCTCTGGATTATGTGGGCGGTTTGGATTTGATTAAAAGCTTAATTGCAAAGAAATTGATCATATTGCCAGATCCACAACCCATATTATCCTATATAAAACCAATCTCTTTACCCAATCAAATTTTACATGAGGAAATGCGATTTATCCAAAATATCGCTTTTGATTATGACATCCCCTTTGCTAAATCAGTTTTTTCGATACATCCGCTCCCACCCATAGATTCTGGACTTTCAAGGTATTCGACCATTTTCTTGTTACAATCTGCAATACCCGAAATGAATCTATCATACCCTGTAATCACCTTATCTCAATGTGCTGGTCATACAATTATACCCATCTATCTATTCCCTTATCCCCATTCTTTCTATGATCAAACATCCACTGAAGGTCCGGTTATTCCTTTGAGACGAGCACTAATCGCAAATGCCATTCAAAATAATCAAAATACATCGCCAAACCCAATGGTTTTATCTCTTGGAGGAGAAGTGCCCAATTCTTCTTGGGCAACCGCTGATGAAGCGGATATAACCTTCCAGTATATTATTAATCATCCCTGGATTCATGTGATGGGTGAAAATGACTTGATCCCTTTCTCGAGCCAAAATGGGAAGTACTGCCCTCCTGAAGTCGCATCACAGACAATGAAATCCAACCTTTTTGATTTTGCTTTCGGTGATAATTTCAATAAAGAATATCCAAACAATGAACCATCTAGCTTTGCGATCCAAACGCTAACGGTCATGACATCACCTGTTTTCCCTGATCCTCCAGGTCTATATGAACTTCGGCAGAATTATTTTGACCAAGCTGGTTTATTGCTTGAGGCAGACCATTGGGAAAAAACTCAATATTCCTTGTCTGCCTGCAGCCTTGATTTGAATAATGATAATCTGAAAGAATGTATATTATCCAACGAACAATTCTTTTTGATAATCAACCCTTCTAATGGTGCTTTAGAATACGCGTTTTTCAAGAAGAATGATAATTTTCACGAGTTTATTGGCTCTTCTTCGATTTTAGCAACAGGTTTGAGCAGTCCAGAAACCTGGAATTTTACTGGCGGTTTAACCTCCGATCCATCAATTATTCCCGGGGCTTTTTGGAGTGAAAATCAAATAACCCAAACTTCGTCTTCAACTAACTATCTAGAATTCTCCTCATCTTTAGAAAAGATTTCATATTCACTTAGTTCTTCGAGAATTGACATATATATTACTAATTCTACTGGAGCACCATACCTTATCCCACTTCTTTTTGATCCCTGGACACGCTTTATGCCCCATTGGTACAATCTTTTTATCAATGGATCATTATATAAGGGCGAAAATGATTTTTCTTGGAAATATCCCGATGGATCAATCATTGCACTCGAAGGAAATCATAAGATAACGATACATTCTTTTTCCGAAACGTATAGTGCAATGGGAATAACTGAAAACCCCGATGTAGATTTTCCAAGCGGACATTTCTTCCCTATGCCATTAATGGTGTGCGAAATCGAAGCCTCTGCCACGCCCATTCAAATTCATCTATCCATTCGATGAGTTGTTGAGATAGAGACCCGTCTCGGTAATCACTTTATAGACTTCTCTTGGAACGTAATATCGGTAAGTACAATGTTCGGCAACTCTTTTACGGATTTCGGATGAAGATATTTCCAATAACGGAGCATCCACAAAACTTACTTTATTGGAAATGCCAGGAATATTTTTTTCAAGATTTTGCCAATTGATTTTATGACCTGGTCGTCGCATAACACCCAGTCTATCCACTGCATCGACCAGCTCTCGGGGCTTATGCCATTCCGGTAAATGCCGTAAAGAATCTCCTCCCATCAGGTAGATTATCTCACTGCCCGGGAATTGGTTTCGAATAATATTTACTGTATCCACCGCATAATGAGGCCCAGGACGGTCGATATCCACTCTGGAAAATTCAAAAAACGGATTATCGGATAATGCAGCCTCAAGCATCTTCTCCCTTAATTCGATAGGCGTAATTGACTGCCCAATTTTATGAGGCGGGGAAGATGTAAGCACAAAAAGTAAGCGATCCAAATCCAGCTGACATTGCGATTCAGCAGCCAGAATCAAATGTCCTAAATGCGGGGGGTCGAATGTACCACCAAATATTCCAAGTCGCATATTTAATCTGCCCATTCAAGCTCATATTCACCGATGAACACAGTATCTCCAGGTTTAACCCCCGCTTCACGTAAAGCGTCTTCGATGCCAAGAGTTTTTAGGATTTTCTGGAATCTGCGTACAGATTGATCGTATTCCCAATATGTCATGGAGGCTGCTCTTTCGATTGCAGCACCTTTCACTTGCCAGCCATTATTGGCACGTTTTATTGTAAATTGGCTAGGGTCAGTTTCCACTCGATATAGGGGAGTTTCTTCATATGGGCGAATCTCAATTGTCAACTCTTTCAATAACTTAGAGGCTTGATAAAGCATAGGCCTTACATTAGTACCTGCAATCGCTGATATACCAATAATATGTTCGACACCTTGTTTTTTTAAGCGCTTCGCAATATCCGGATATCGGTCGTTTACCTCAGGAATGTCGATTTTATTTAAAGCGATAACCTGCGGTTTTTTCACCAGTTCGGGATCGAACAATGCTAATTCGGTATTAATTTGTGCATAGTCTAAAACAGGGTCATCGGCAAGTCCATCCAGCAGGTGAATTAATACCTTCGTTCTTTGAATATGCCGTAGAAATTCATATCCCAAACCCACACCTTTATGGGCGCCTTCGATTAATCCAGGAATATCGGCTAAAACTAATATTGTGTTGTCATCCAATTCAACAACCCCTAAATTGGGTTCCAGGGTTGTAAAAGGATAAGGAGCAATTTTAGGTTTGGCACGAGTTACCATCGCTAGTAATGTAGATTTTCCCGCATTCGGCACGCCAATTATCCCAATATCGGCAATCAATTTCAACTCTAAACGCAGGAAGCGTTCGATGCCCGGTTCGCCCCTTTCGGCAATGCGCGGCACGTGATCGCGGGAATTAGCAAAATGGACATTTCCCCGTCCACCGCGCCCTCCTAAAGCAATCTTGTACCTTTGTTCGGGTTCTACTAAATCCGTTATGATATCGTTAGTTTGATCATCATAAACGAGTGTGCCGGGGGGGACTTTTATGATTAAATCTTTTCCGTCTTTACCAGTCATTTTTTGTTTTTTACCGTTTTCACCGTCTTCTGCAAAAAACTTACGCTTTTGCCGAAAATTCGATAGGGTATTCAATGTTGGTTCTACTTCTAAAATGATATCCCCACCCTTTCCTCCATCTCCACCGTCTGGACCACCAAATGGCACATATTTTTCTTTACGGAAATGTACTATCCCATCGCCACCTTTTCCTGAGCGAATATGGATTTGGGCTCGATCGATAAACATTACAACATATCCTGTATCATCATAGTATAGGGAATAAGCAATATATTGATAAGATAAACAGTTAAAAAATAAATAAAATATTATGGCTATTCCGATTTCTCTACCATTCGCTTTTCGATAAAAATACCAATCGAAACTTAGAAAATTATACCATCGGCGGTTTTTTTATTCGTTTGACACAATACAATTCCAATGAGCTTTAATTATGATAAACTAATGTACTTGTTATTCATTGTCATACCAAGCAATTATCATCATTAAAATTGATCATCGCGGAAGGTTAAAATGGCAGATAAGTATGGAAATATACCTAACATCGTTATCGGGAGATTGCCGCTGTATCTTCGCGCCCTCCAATATATGCTGCTGGAGAACCATTTAGTAACATCTTCAAAAGAATTGGCTGAAAGATTGGGGATTTCTGCTGCCCAAATCAGGAAAGATTTATCCCAATTTGGTGAGTTTGGAAAACAAGGAACAGGATATCAAGTCGAGTTTCTGGTTAGAACATTAAAACAAATTATTCATGTCGATACGACTTGGGATGTCATCATAATCGGGGCGGGAGATATCGGGCATGGAATCGCTCGGTATCCAGGATTCAACAATCAGGGTTTTCGGGTTATAAAAGTATTTGACAATAACCCCGCAAAGATTGGTACGAAAATTGGAGAATTCGTTGTTGAAGATAGTGCAACCATGGAGGAAAAGATCAAAGAAGGGAATATAAAAATTGCAATGATCGCTGTCCCCGCTTCTCAAGCACAACAAGTGGCAGATAACCTGGTTCGTGCAGGTATTAAAGCGATTTTAAATTATGCCCCAATTACTCTCAACGTTCCCCCTGGAATTCAGATTCAATACATCGACCCGGTAATGCATTTACAAAAAATGACTTATTATCTATAAATACAATTTATATCGCTTGGTACACAATTTATACGGGGGGTAAATTCCGGCGCAGTAGTGCGTACATTTTCAACCCTTTTAATGCGCCTTCAGCAACACAGGTAGTGGGATTATCAACCAAATATGCCGGTACCCCCAATTCCTTGGTCATAAATTTATCCATCCCAGGCAATAAAGCGCCGCCTCCGGTAAGAGCAATTCCCCTATCGATGATATCAGATATCAATTCGGGAGGGGTTTTCTCCAAAACGCGGCGTGTTACTTCAACTATATCATGTAATGGCTCGCTCATCGCCTCTACAGCTTCACCAGTCGTGATGGTTGCTGGACGGGGTAAACCATTAACCTGATCTTGCCCTTGAATTTCTATGCTTTGCTCTTCTTCCTGTGGAATAGCCGCCCCGATCTTCAACTTTACCTGTTCAGCAGTCAATTGACCGATAATCAAACCATACTTTTTTCTCACATAAGTGACAATCGCCTCATCAAGCGACATTCCCCCTGCTCTCATCGTTTCGGCAGCGACAATTCCATACATTGCCAATACGGCTGCCTGCGTGGCGCCTCCACCCAAACAAACGATCATGTTTCCAGATGGCGTGCCAATAGGTAAATCAACCCCAATAGCAGCAGCTAATGGTTGTTGAATCAGGTACGCTTCACCACTGCCAGCCTGAAGTACTGCCTCATGCACCGCCCGGCTTTCAACACTGGTGACTCCATAAGGTACGGTTATCATCACTTTTGGTCCAAAAAAACGCGCTGGACGGGTTAATTTCCTTATTAAATTCGATAATATTTTTTCTGTAATTTCATAATCGGCAATAACGCCGTTTTGTAAAGGCCGGGTAACTTCAATCGAAGGAGGAACTTTGCCATACATATCTTGAGCTTCTTTACCCCAAGCAACCAGCTTTTGCTCATCGACAACAATGGCAGCTACATTTGGTTCTTCGTATGCCAGCCGGGACCCCTCAACGACGCGTATATACATTGTACCTAAATCGATACCTAATTCCCTCGATAATAACGCCATATTTTATTCTTTTTCTCCCTCGCTTAAACCATGGCTGCGAATAGGGTGTCTTCCGCCGTACCGTTTGGCAGCTTCTAACCGTAAATTGGAACGTCTTAATGTCGTTTCTATTTTTAAGTAGGTATCGGCATCCTCTGGCGGGATTTCTCGCAATAATTTTTCTGCTCTTTCTTTGGCTTCTTGAGCTCTAGCCACATTGATTTCGTCAACATTCTCCGCAGCATCAGCTAATATCGTAATCGCATCTGGTAGAACTTCCACTACCCCTCCTGCTACAGTGAATACTTCTTCCTGACCCTGGTAGCGAACTTTTAGCACACCATATTTCATGGTGGATAAAAGTGGCGCATGGTTCGGTAATATTCCCATCTCGCCGGTTATTCCGGGAACGATGACGATATCAGCGTTACCTGAATATACAAGTCTGTCTTGCGAAACAATTTCACACCTTATGGGCATTTTTTCCTCTTATACGGATGCCAATTGTTTAGCTTTCTCAACCGCTTCATCGACTACACCTACTCTCATGAAAGCTTGTTCTGGAATATCATCATATTTTCCTTCCAGAATTTCTCTAAAGCCGCGAATCGTCTCTCGTAATGGCACATAGCGACCTTCTTGACCTGTAAATTGCTGTGCAACATAGAACGGCTGTGAAAAGAAACGTTCAATCTTTCTCGCCCTGGATACTATCAGCTTGTCGTCTTCACTCAACTCATCTACACCTAAGATGGCAATGATATCTTGTAAATCTTTATAGCGTTGAAGCACCCGCTGTACTTCTCGGGCAGTAGTATAGTGTTCGTTGCCGACAATGAGAGGATCAAGAATCCGCGAAGTCGATGCCAAAGGATCAACTGCCGGATAGATACCTTTTTCCGATATTGAGCGTTCCAAAGCAATCGTCGCATCCAGGTGAGTGAATGTTGCCACTGGGGCAGGATCGGAATAATCATCTGCGGGTACATAAACCGCCTGCATTGAGGTGATTGAACCAAATTTTGTGGATGTAATTCTTTCTTGAAGTTCACCCATTTCTGTAGCTAATGTAGGTTGATAACCGACGGCAGAGGGCATTCTCCCTAACAATGCAGAGACTTCAGAACCAGACATGCTGAAACGGAAAATATTGTCGATGAACAGCAGCACATCGCGCCCTTGATCGCGGAAATATTCCGACATAGAGAGTGCTGCTAAAGCCACCCGTAAACGAGCACCGGAAGGTTCATTCATCTGCCCAAAGACCATCACTGTATCCTTCATAACACCTGATTCTAGCATCTCTCGGTACAATTGAGTGCCTTCACGAGTACGCTCTCCAACGCCGGCAAACACCGAATTTCCTTGATGTACCGTGGCGATCGAGCGTATCAATTCCATAATAATAATGGTTTTTCCTACCCCGGCACCGCCAAAGATTCCTGTTTTTCCGCCTTTGGTAAATGGCGCAATCAAATCGATCACTTTTACTCCGGTTTCGAATACCTCAACTCGTGTCGATTGATCAGAAAATTTAGGAGCGGGGCGATGAATAGGATAATATAATTCTGTGTTAACGGGACCCCGGTTATCAACGGGTTCACCTAATACGTTGAAAACACGCCCGAGGGTATTTTCCCCTACGGGCACCATGATCGGCGCTCCGGTGCTGTACGCAGGAACGCCTCGCGGTAAGCCATCCGTAGTATCCATCGCAACACATCGCACCCAATTATTACCAAGGTGCTTTTCAACTTCCAGCACCAGATCTTCTTTTCCATCCCTGGGAACGCGAATTGCTTCATAAATTTCAGGTAAAGATTCTTCTGGGAATTCGACATCTACAACGCCGCCCAACACCTGGACGATTTTTCCAGTTGCTTTTACCATTCAAACCTCCGTCGCAATAATTCCATCACCAGCTTTTTTACCCAAGTGCTTCTGCGCCGCCGGCAATATCTAACATTTCATTGGTAATCGTTTGCTGCCTGGCTTTGTTATATTCAAGCTGTAGCGCAGCGGATAATTCGGTAGCGCTGTCAGTGGCATTCTTCATCGCCATCATTCTGGCAGCATGTTCGCTGGCTAATGATTCAAGAATTGCCTGATATACTTGTAATCCGGTAAACCGGGGAACGATTTCGTCGAGTATCTCTGTTTCACCCGGCTCATATATGTATGTTGCATGCGGTTTTGCCTTGATGATTTCGAAATCCTGTACACGTTGTTCGCTGCTCTCGATCTCTAAAGGCAATAATTTTTTAATCGTTGCATCCTGTCTCATCATGTTGATAAAATCGGTATATACCAGATAAACTTCATCAACAATTTCGGTGAGAAATTCATCTACCGCTATCTTCCCTATTGGTGCAACATCGGTAAAAGATGGTGCAGGAGGCAGATGACTGAATTCTGCAATGATATTCATTCTCCGCCTTGCTAATAAATCGCGTCCCTTTCTACCAACTGTAACAAAACTCACCTGTGCCGGGTAATTACTAAAATAGTTCGTCGTATAGCGGACGATATTTGTATTATAAGAACCAGCCAATCCCCGATCTCCAGATATTACAATAGCCAATACATTTTTTACTTGCGTTCTTTTAGAAAGCAATGGATGCAAACTGGCTCTTCCCGGTTGTTGAGCCAAATGAGTTAATACCTCCCAGGCTTTTTGAGCATATGGTCGGGTGTGCATCATAGCCTGCATCGCTTTTCGCACATTACTGGCGCTTACTGCCTGCATGGCGCGAGTAATTTGAGCGATATTTTTTACACTTTTTATGCGTAAACGCACTTCTCTGGCATTTGCCATATCGTTACCTTATTGCCATGCAGCGGTGAAAGTTTCGATTGCCGACTTCAATTCGGGTTCGATCTCATCGCTGATGCGCTTTTTTTCGGCAATGTCTTTTCTAATATCTGGATGAGTCGATTCCATGAACCTCAATAAAGAAGTTTCCCATCTTCTCATTTCATTCAATGCCACATTATCCGCGTAGCCTCTGGTTCCAGCATAGATGACAATGACTTGGTCCTCCAATGACATCGGTTCGTATTGAGCTTGTTTTAAAATTTCTTGAAGATGACGACCACGGTTGAGCTGGGCGAGGGTAGATTTATCAAGATCGGAGCTGATCTGGGCGAATGCTGCCAGTTCCCGAAATGCAGCCATATCTAATCGCAATCTTCCAGCAACTTGCTTCATCGCTTTCGTTTGAGCATCCCCGCCCACCCGTGACACCGAAAGGCCGACATTAACAGCCGGGCGGATACCAGCATAAAACAGGTTATTTTCTAGATAAATTTGGCCATCGGTAATCGAAATTACATTGGTGGGAATATATGCCGAGACATCTCCTAAAAGTGTTTCGATAATCGGTAAAGCTGTTAAAGAACCACCCGACCCTTTTACCTTTACAATTTTTTTGTCTTCTGGATTTTTCATGGATTTCAATGATGTTTCTGCATCGTGATGTGACAATGGACCATCATAGACAACACCATCCACGCTGTCTTCAATATTTCCTTGCGCTTCTTTGAAATTTTTATCGACAATAATATATTTATCTGCTAATCTTGCAGCGCGTTCTAGCAAGCGTGAATGCAGGTAGAAAACATCCCCTGGGTAGGCTTCACGTCCAGGGGGGCGTCTGAGCAACAATGAAACCTGGCGGTATGCCCAGGCGTGTTTTGAGAGATCATCGTATACCACCAGGGCGTCTCTTCCTGTCTCCATGAACTCCTCGCCAATTGCGCAGCCTGAATAAGGCGCAATGTATTGAAGCGCTGCCGGCTCATCGGCAGAGGCGATCACCACCGTCGTATAATCCATTGCGCCATGACGTTCCAGAGTAGCAACAGTTCTTGCAATGGCAGCTTTCTTTTGACCAATGGCAACATAGATACAAAGGAGGTCTTTTCCCTTTTGATTGATGATTGTATCGATAGCAATGGCTGTTTTTCCAGTCTGTCGGTCTCCAATGATCAACTCCCTTTGACCTCGCCCAATTGGGATCATTGAGTCGATGGCTTTCAAGCCGGTTTGCACTGGTGTATCGACATCTCTCCGGGAGACAACGCCGGGGGCAATGCGTTCGATAGGCCGATAATGATCGAATTTTATGGGACCTTTTCCATCAACCGGCTGTCCTAAGGCATTTACTACTCTGCCAATCATCCCAGACCCTACCGGAACAGATGCAATACGCCCAGTAGAATTCACCTGCATTCCTTCTTCGATGGCGGAATAATCCCCCATGATAATGACACCCACCTGGTCGAACTCAAGATTGAACGCAATTCCCATAACGCCATTCGCAAATTGAACCAATTCCTGGGCTCTAACCCCCGCCAGTCCGCTTACCCGTGCAATGCCGTCTCCAGCTTCGACTACAGTGCCAATATCCTGTATTTCAAGTTCTGGTTGATAAGATTCAATTTGCTTTTTTAAATCGGTTGCAATCTGATATATGGTATCCGACATCCTGCCTCCAAAACATTATCGATACGATATCTAATATTTATTCAACAAATTTTCGTATTAAAGAATTGTCCAAACGGGTAATTAGAGCTGTAACAAGTTTTACCGCATGATCAAAATCATCTCGGTGGATGATTGCGTTATGCGAATGAATATGGCGGGCTGCAACACCAATAGCAATGGTAGGTACACCAATATCATGTAAATGGATTGCTGCACCGTCGGTGGCTCCGCCTTCAACATATGATGTCTGCACTGGTATATTTTCTTCCTTGGCTGTTTCCAAGACCAGGTCTCGTAATCTTAAATTAGGGATCATACGGGCATCATAAAGCAGGACCGATGGTCCTTTCCCTAATTTTACTGCCG
>JAAZNS010000069.1 GCA_012798185.1 Chloroflexota bacterium
GCCAGCCGGCTGCTTCGATTTTCCCTGAAGCCAATCCGGTAGCAAATGCCAACACTTGCCCGCCAACCAGAAACGCCAGGGCAGCACCCAGCGAATATTCGATCAACCGCCAGTACAAATGAGACCTGAAGGAAGCAAAGAGGAGCAAGGCAGCCCCCACCACCACAACTGGAAAAAGCTCTGCCGGCATGAGATAGTCGACCAGGAATTTACTGCCCCGGATAACCCTATTAATTCCTAGGACAATGGGTGCTAATATGGGAAACCACACCAACAATGTGCCAAATATTGCTAGCAATTTCGTTATAATATCTCTTTTTCCCATTGAGGAAGTTTTCTTAGATTTACGGTTCGATTTCATATGCTGGTTTGTACTCCTGGCACTTCTTGATAGTGATCGATTAGAAGCAGTGAAAGGCTCGATTTACGCTGTATTTGCAGCCGTCGTTAACCCATAGACCATGATTCCAATCAAATAGGGTATAATGGTGACTGATAACCTTCCGAAGGAAAAGATTAACACTGCTGCTCCCATTATACCGATAATTGGAAAAATCAAACATAATGCCCAGGAACGCTGACGCAGGGCGCGTACCAAGCCGGGTAAGGCTAAAAGTACAATAGGAATTTGCATACAGCCGGTGAGCAGGCTTTTCGACAGGGAAGCCGCTAAATACCAAAGGGTGAGGGTTTGCACGAATAATTTTTGTACCAACAAGATGGGTTTTTGCATTATCTCATCCAGGGCTGCCTGCATGAGTGCATCATCCACACTCAACGGATTACCGGGATCAAAACCGGTGGATGCACGAACCGCCTCCATATCGATTTCGGTTCTGGTTTTCAAATCGGCGTAAGAGAACGGCGATTCCAGCCAGTGTTTGGTAAAACCGTTTCCAAGGTAAAAATTGTATCCTCCGTTGGCATGAATAGGTACAAATCTCCCTGTCATGCGCCAGTTGCGCCATGTCCAGGGCGCAATAAGCGCCATCCCAGTGAAAGTGAATAGCAATATGGGGAGGAGGCTTTTGGATCGAAAACGGATGGCAAGAACGAGGATGGTGAGCGGTAAAAAGATAATGGCGATACCTTTTGACAAAGCAGCCAAGGCAAACAAAATACCGCACAGGATCAGGTTTTTTATTGATGGTTTTTGCAGGGTGATTATTAAAGAGAGTGTAAATAACGCAATCATCAAGGATAGAAATGTTTCTGTCCATAAGCGTGGGATATACCAGATCGACATCGGATAGACGGCACAAAACAATCCAGCGTATTTTGCTATATTGGCGGACAATGTTAGTCGAAATATTGCGTACAGCACCCGAATAGTCAAGGAAAACAAAAGACATTGCCCCAGCTGTATGACCCAGATACGATAACCGCCAAAAAGCCAGGATATCGAAGCGATAAACGCCGGATAAAGCGGTGCTTTCGATATCGATGGGAAAAGTCCGGTTTCGTACAAGATCTTTCCAGCGTACCCGTAGCCATCGGGATCCAGGCCGGAAGTCGCCTCTCCCATTAGCGGAAACACGGCGAAGGAAAATGATACCGCCAGACTAAAACTTACAATAAATAAAACACAAGACCATTGAAAGGTGGAAAATGATTGAATTTGCCGGTCGATATTATGAAAGAATCTGGCAGCCATTTATTGAACACCCCGATTCTTGATTATCAACGGTCGGATATTTATATTAATCCTCTAAACAGCAAACGATCACCTGGCAAGGTCCATGCACGCCGATTGAGAGGGTCATCTCGATATCAGCAGTACGGGAAGGTCCGCTGACTAAGACGGTAACCGGGGCGCGGTGATTGGTCAGATCGATTAAAGTCTGCGCCAGATCGCTGCGGATGTCCCGCGAATGCAGCACAGCGATGTGAATATCCGGCAACAGCGAGGCGGTGAGAGGCCGGCCCGGCTCGCTGGGGATGACCAATGTACCCGTTTCAGCGATGCCATATAATGCGCCGGTTAATCCACCGCGTGCGTTGGAGTCTAAATCGTTAACCACCTTAATGCCTTTGGTTTGCAGAAAATCGATTATGCCATCGGGAAGGTAAGCCTGCTGCCAGGCAGTGATGCTGTCTATAGAGTGTTTTTGCAGAATATCGAGGATATGCTGTCCCAATGAAGCAGTATTACACGGGATGATAACACCGCCGATCGCTTCCAACTCTTTAGCAAACCGCTCCGTGAGAGAAGAGGATGGTTTCTCATTAGCTGTCGGCAGCGTTGTACTTTCCGGTGCCGCATCAGGCGGTATATTTTTCGTTGCGGTGACGGGAATATTTTGTGAATCAACGTCTTTCCACTGAGCATGGAAGGGTCTTATCGCCGGCCGGGGGAAATCTTTCGAATAACCCCAGCCGGTGAATGCTGGAAAATGAATCCATGGCGCGGATAGGGCAACAAAACGGCTGAAAAACCCTGCCATTCGCTGGGCAGTATAGAAAAGGGCAGGTGAGGTTGCAATCCAGGTGAAGAATTTCAAACCCCAGGTAAGATAACCAGGCGCATTAGAAACCGGCTGTGTTTGGGTAGATGCCTTGATTGATAATCCGGCGCGATGGCGAAGCAGCAGGTTGGGCAAATCGATATCCACCGGGCAGGCTTCCTTGCAGGCGCCGCACAGGCTGCTTGCGCGCGCCAGGTGGCTGAATTCCTCTCTGCTAAAAAGCACCGGGGCAAGTACTGAGCCCATTGGTCCGGGGTAAGGGGTATGTTTTCCAGAGACGCCGACATAACCATGCCCGCTGATTTCTCGAAAAATCGGACAGGCATTCATACAAGAGCCGCAGCGAATGCAAAAGAGGATGTCATTGAATGGTGAATTTCGAATTGCCATACGCCCGTTATCCAAAAGGACCAGATGGCGTTGGCGAGGATTTTCGCCATGCAGACCCGGCGAGCGGATCAGATTAGCATATACCGTCAGCTTCTGTCCGGTTGCGGAACGCGGCAGAAGTTGCAGCAATAGAGCCAGGTCTTTCATGGAAGGTACCAGGCGTTCGATGCCCATTAAGGCAATGTGGACTGGGGGAATGGTGGTGACCATGCGCCCGTTGCCTTCATTGGTCAACACACAAAGTGTGCCATTTTCCACCACGCCGATGTTAACCCCTGAGATGCCGATATCGGCTTTGAGGAAAATTTCCCGCAGAGTACGGCGGGCAACCGCCACCATGGCTGCAACATCATCGGTGAGCGGCATCCCTAGTTTTTCATGGAAAGTTTGTCCTACATCTTCTCGGCGTAAATGAACTGCTGGGGTAATAATGTGCGCGGGATGTTCGCCGCGGATTTGCACGATATATTCACCTAGATCGGTTTCCACCACCTGGTAGCCATGCTTTTCCAGGGCGGGGTTCAGCTCGATTTCTTCTCCCACCATCGTTTTAGATTTTGCGATCAACCGGGCGTTATGCTGCTGAGCAATGTCCAATACGATTTGCACTGCCTGCTCGGCGTTTGCAGCGCGGTGAACGATAATGCCGTTGTGTTGCGCATTGTCGATGAACTCATCCAGATAATGAGGCAGATGGGCAATCACCTGAGCGCGCAGTTCATGGGCGCGCTGCCTCATGATCTGGATATTCTCCGGTAAGGTCTTGTAACTTTGCAGGCGGACTTTCGTACGGCGCTCGGCGTTATTATCCAGGGCAATTTGTAAATGGGGATTTGCCAGCGCACTGCGGATTTGGGTGCGAAAAGGTTTAGTCATAGGTTGGTTTTAAGTGCAAAAATTTAATTTTCGAAAACAAATCAGGAACCTGCCAAAACTTCAGCAATATGGAGAACACGCTGAGTTTTACCCCGGCGGTGCAAGCCGCCATTAATATTCGTGATACAGCCGGCATCGCAGGAAACAACCAGTGGTGCACCTGAGGCGTCGATATTGGCGATCTTGCGCTCGAGCATAGCTGCTGATAATTCGGGGTGTTCCAAAGAGAACACCCCACCAAAGCCGCAGCAATCCGTTGCAGAGGGTAATTCCACCAGCTCGGCTTCTTTAACTTTCGCCAGTAAGGCGCGCGGCTGGCGGTCGACCCCCAATTCCCGGTTGAGGTGACAGGAAGCATGATAGGTGATCTTATGGGGAAAGCGGGCACCCACATCAATGATGCCCAGCTGATCGACCAAGAATTCGGAAAATTCATAAACGCGCTCCGCCATGGCTTTTGCGCGGGGCAGCCATTGAGGGTCGCCGGTAAACAATTCCGGATAATGGTGGCGGATCATGGCTGCGCAGGACCCGGAAGGGATCACGATGGGTCCGGAGGTGTTTTCAAAAACACGAATGGTATGGGCTGCCATCGCCCGTGCCTGTTGGCGTTCCCCGGCGTTAAATGCAGGTTGACCACAGCAGGTCTGTCCGGTTGGGAATTCTGGTTTCACGCCGGCGCGCTTTAATACCCGAACGACCGCTTCTCCAATTTCAGGATAAAGTGTATCCACAATGCAGGTAATAAATAATTGTACGGTATCAGCCATTAATATAATAATTATCCTATCTTACTGAGATAAAGCTGTCAGCTGTTGGCTATCAGCGATCAATTTATGTTGATCAGCTATCACTTACCAAGTAAATCAGGAAAATAATCGTATAAAATCATATGTGATAAACTCGATGGTGCGCTTTGACAGATTTAATAAGGGTGCCGTTTTCGAGATATGCTGAATTTTAGATGAGCATCCAAGGGTTCGCAAATTGTTATCCAGCTTAATTCTAATATTTCACAGATTTGAAGTTCAATTGGCAGGCTCAATCACATCTCAACGTTCAGAGTTATTCTCATCCATCATTAGTTTATATAATAAATATTGGTAAGGAATAGGAGATCTCTAGTAGATAGTTATTAAGGCATTCTAAAAACGCTAGATGTCATGTTTGTTTCTTACCCGAATTATTGAGATGTAATAACCGATTGACCTTAATGGGTAAATTCCGGCATATAATTTAATCTTTTTCACGACCACATGTTCGATTATAAAACCTTGAAGATTGCGTGTCAAACCATTGCTGGTTTGTTTCGAACCATTTTATATAATTATGATTTCCATTTGATATCAATCGATAACATTAGAATTTAAAAAGCTGGTATTACTATTTTGCATGAATGATATTTTTCCAATCTGCTCTCCACCGTTTCTTTATTTATATAGTAATTAGCAAAAAAGATAGGACTCTTGGTGAGGACGAGGGTAGCTGTCGACTCATTGGATGCGGTAAATTTGAGTATAGGAGCAGGTGCGATTACTTCTGATCAAATATACCGCAAGGTTGGTTCAATGTGAAAGACGTCTTTGAAGCGAATGGGATTATCATCCGATGTGCACGCTTCAGGGGGATATACTCGCTTAATTTTTTGGCAACAAATTATGGCGAATGGGATA
>JAAZNS010000070.1 GCA_012798185.1 Chloroflexota bacterium
AACATTTCAGATAATGTCATCGCAGTTTCCGCTGAGATTGGGATACTCATAACACGCGGTTCGGTATTATATTGATGTCCATTGCTGATGATCGACCGCACAATATGGGGAGACATGATTCTGCCCTTATTGGCTACCGCCGATATAGCAGTAATCATTTGCAATGGTGTTGCTGAAACACCCTGACCAAACGAATTTGTACCCAATTCAGCATCGTACCAATCGGTATCTCCAGGCACTTTCAGCCGGCCGGCAACTTCTCCAGCCATATCTACACCGGTCAAGTGACCAATTCCAAAGGCTTTCATATAAGCATAGAAATCTTTTGCACCTAACTTGGTAGCAGTCCACGCCAAACATACGTTAAGCGAGTGCTGCATACACCCAAGCATTGTCTGCGGTCCCCACACGCCCGAGTTCCAGTTATAGATGACTGCTCCGCCAACTTCGATCGATCCTGTATCGATAAACTCAGTGTTGGGTTTAACAACACCTTTATCCAGGGCAGCTGCCATGGTCAATACTTTATATACCGAACCCGGTTCATAAGCCTCACTGATTGCCCTGTTGAATGGCGTGTTATCTTTAAAAATATTGCTATAGTTCCAATATTTATTTAAATCTAGGCGAGGGGTAGTTGCCATTGCCAAAATTTCACCGGTTTTCGGATCGAGCACCAAAATCGTCGCAGATTCTGCACCCGTCTCCTCTATTGATGCATCGACAATATCTTCCATGGCGCGTTGGATTTCACGGTCGATGGTTAAAACAAGACTGGTCCCTTCGGGAATATTGGGTAATTTTTCTACACGATTAGGATCATTGGGCATCCAAACAGTGACCGGCAACCCCGCGAGCAAATCATCATAATTGGCTTCAACGCCAAAATATCCCTTGCTTTTCCCTTCATCATCGCGCCCCACAAAGCCTAATATATTGGATGCCAAACTTTTTTCCGGGTAAGTTCGTTGAAGCTTGGATACCCAAACCAATCCATCCAAACTTGGCGCATCTTTTCCGCTGATACCGCCATAACTGGTTTCAATCTCTTCTTTATATTTTTTCAGCCGCTCAAGATTCTCTTTAGAGACATAATCATCCAAAACGATATAAACCGCATCTTTAGCAGGATTTTCTATCGCTTCTCGAACTTTTGCATAATCTAACCCTAAAATCACATTAAGGGTCAATGCAATCGTATGCGGATTTTTTACTTGCTCTACATTCACTCCCACTTCATACATAGTAATGTTACCAGCTAGTAAATGCCCCCAGCGGTCAGTGATATGTCCTCTTGCAGGGTAGACTGTGTGCCAGCCGCCGCTAAAGCGCTGTTGTTCTTCAACAAATTGCTGCCGTTTCTCTGGGTCTAGCTGAAAACTGACCATTTTCCCCATGATTAAAAATCCCATCAATGTGAAGACGGCGCCGAGTAATGTATAACGCCAGATATTCTCGGAATTCATTGCGCCTTCCCCCTGGTAGATAAAGCATCAACATCGAGTTTTTGTTTGATCAAATCGATCAGCGATTGGGAAAAATCTGGCGGCATAGCTATGGTTATCTTTTTTGATATATTTGGCGGTGGAGCAAGGTTTACCGACTGCCTGGCAGTGTAACCGGGCACAACCAGGAAAAGAGCCTCATCTTGTTGGATACGTTTGAAACCCAGCTCTTCTGCCCGCTTTTCCATTTCTGCAGCGGAAGTAATAATGCCAAGTTGAGTCCGTAAATCTGCATTTTCAAGTTCATAGGCTTCGATTTCATCCTGCATGAGTAAAATTTCTCTTCCGCTTGCAGCAGCACGCACAGTCACATTTAGATAAATACTGGCAATTAAAGTGGGAATCAACAGACAAAGTAAAAAAACGCCAACAATTTGTATCTGTTTACGCCATGGGGTTTGAAAATATGCTTGCCTGAATGCCTTGATGTTTTTCATCGTTTCCTCCTGCGAGTGGTTTAAATAAATATCAGAAGGGACGATATCCACTCAACAGGTCTGCAAGTGTCATGCCATTAGAACCTACAAAATTGTTATTTTTATATTTTTTGTACCACACGCAATCGTGCACTGCGTGAGCGTGGGTTGTTAATAATTTCAGATGTATCTGATTTTATTGGTTGGCGTGTAATCACTCGAAGGGTAGCATGGTGTCCACAGGTGCAAATGGGCGATCGTGGTGGGCAAATGCAATCTCGGCTTTCTCGATGAAAAAATTGCTTAACGATCCGATCTTCCAGTGAGTGGAATGCGATAACCGCCAACCGTCCTCCAGACTCAAGCGCATCGACTGCTTGAGGAAGCGATATCTGAAGGGTTTCTAACTCCTTATTGACTGCGATGCGAAGGGCTTGGAAAGTACGCGTGGCGGGATGTATCTTTGTTCGGCGGTATCCCAATATACCTGCCACCAGACTGGCAAGCTGTCTGGTGGTATTTATCGGGCGGTTTTG
>JAAZNS010000071.1 GCA_012798185.1 Chloroflexota bacterium
ACCAAATCTACGATATCGATGCGCGCTTTAATTTCATCAATTGTGGACATGGAAAAAAGTGATTAGTGGTCGATAATATGTGATTAGAATTGTAATAAAGAATATATCTCTTGTCTAACGGCGGATAATCGCATCGGTCATGCGGGCAACACGGACGGTTTGTTCAACATCGTGAACGCGTATTATATCAGCCCCTCTCACAATGCTCACTGCTGCAGCAGCTAAGCTTCCTTCCAATCTTTGATCGGGGGGTAAATTCAAGGTATATCCAATAAAGGACTTTCTTGAAGTACCGCATAATATTGGATATCCAAGGGCGCGAATTTCCGGCAGCCGGTCGACCAGCTCCAAGTTTTGTTCCACAGTTTTACCAAAACCAACTCCCGGGTCTAAAATGATCTGCTCATCGGGGATTCCGGCTTGATGGGCAATTTCAACACTTTCCATTAGTTCATTGCAAATATCCATAATCAGGTCGTCATAGGGTATTCCAACATAACGCCCGCCAAGCTTTTCCCTAATTTCTGCATGAACCCAGGAACTGCGGTTATGCATTAAAATAACAGGGGCATGATTTTTCGCTGCCACACCCGCCAGTTCAGAATCGGCATGCAAACCCCAAATATCATTCACAATCTGGGCTCCGCATTGCAGAGCAGCTTCAGCTACCTGGGCTTTGTAGGTATCAACCGATACCAGCACATCCAATTCCTGTGTGATCGCCCGAATAGAGGGAATAACCCGCGCCAATTCTTGTTCTAATGTAGCCGGTTGAGCTCCAGGGCGGGTGCTTTCCCCGCCAATATCCAGAATATCAACTCCTAAATCCACAAAGTGCCGTGCCTGCATTAACGCTCTCTCTACGAAATTTGTTTCTGAAATATTTTGCGCTTGAAGCGTTAATAATCCATCCCCAGAAAAACTATCCGGCGTAACATTAATAATACCCATTACATAAGTGCGCGCCCCCCAAATTAGTTTATGCTTTCCAATGGATAATTCATTCGAAATAAGTGAAGTCATAGATTGCCTGTTAGGCTGTTTGTTTATATTTCGGTCATCTAAACCATCGATTGATACCCGAGAAGGAAATTTTTACACAATCTGGGTTAATGGTCTGCTCAACCATTTTTCTGCTTCTTCCAATCCGGTGAATATGCTTAACTCCAATCCCCCGGGGCTGATCAGTGCTGCAATTTCTTCCATGGATTTTCGAGTTTTCTCGTTTGCCACAACCACTGCCAATCGGATATTACGCGCCGACGGGTCGCCGGCTAATTCGACTGCCACGTTGATCGCCTCGGCAGGTATTTCAGCGATTTTCCTTAAGTCGTATAAATTCCTGGTTAATCGATCCGAATCCAATAAATGTTCTAGTGAAAATGCCCGCCAATGGGCAAGCGTCTCTTTGGAAACATCGGTGAAGGTGTAATGCATACCGCCATCCGAACGCCGATGGACAGTGTACCCGATTTTGGGATTTGGCGTCCAATTAAGTGGTTTTAAATTTGTTTCCGACATGTCCAAACCTCTTCTTTTTATCTAATTATTTTTCGTGAGGCATGGAAACGTATATCCCTTCTGATTTATTGCCTCGCACTAATACCCTTGCGATTTGGGCAAATATTATACTATCATAATTTAGCTGATTAGGGGGATACTTTTTTTACCTCATCCATATCGATTTTTCTTAATAATTGCCGAATTGACTTGCCTAAAATTGGATGGATCATATCAGGTGCAATATCGGTTAAGGGTGCCAATACAAAAGCTCGCTTAGGTATTTCTGGATGGGGGATTGTTAAAGCGGGTGTTTCTAAGATCAGATCATCAAAAAATAGGATATCCATATCCACCAGGCGTGGTCCATATTTAAAAGATGGGATTCTACCCAGGCTGACTTCGCATTGTTTTAAATAGGCTAGTAAATCCAAAGGGTTCAGTTTGGTTTGGGTTTTGACAACCTGGTTAAGAAAATCCGGCTGGTTGGAATATCCCCAGGGTTTCGTTTCATAAATTGGCGAAGCCTCAAGTAGTATTACTTGCGGTGATAAAGCATTACGGGCAGCAGCCAGGTTTTTCTTTCGGTTGCCTAAATTCGTCCCTAAACCAATATAAACGATATGCTGAGCATTTGAATTATTCACTGAACTCTTTCCACAATGGTAGCTGTAGCCATGCCGTGCCCGATACACATGGTTTGTAATCCATATTTTCCCTGGATTCGTTGTAATTCATTTAATAATTTTGTCATCAGCACTGCACCGGTAGCACCCAGGGGATGCCCTAGGGCGATGGCACCGCCGTGAGGATTAACTTTTTCCATATCCGGTTGAAATTCCTTTTCCCAAGCCAACACTACCGAAGCGAATGCTTCGTTTATTTCGATGACATCCATATCGTGCAGGGTCAATCCAGCCCGCTGAAGGACCTGCCGGGTTGCGGGGATGGGACCATCGAGCATGATTACCGGGTCGGACCCAACCACGGTGCGGGCGGTCACACGCGCGATGGGAGATAAATTATACACGCCTACTGCTTTAATGGATGCAACAACCAATGCAGCACACCCATCGCTTATCTGGCTGGCATTCCCTGCGGTAATTACCCCGCCATCTTTGAAAACAGGTTTCAATTCTGCCATCTTCTTGCGATCAGGCGGCATGCGTACACCTTCATCGGTAGTGACCAATTTTCCATCAGGCCTTTGAATGGGCAAAATTTGACTTTCGAAGATTCCAGTCTGGATGGCGTTCATCGCGCGTAGGTGACTTCGATAGCTATAATCATCTAATGCTTCCCGTGAAATCTGCCATTTCTCGGCAATCATTTCGGCGCTTACCCCTTGATTCACCAGCGGATAAGGAAAATCGGCTGGCCATTCAGCCGGCCAATCACTGCCGATTGTTTGATGCGACATCATTTCCGTGCCACCGGCGATCACAATATCCATATCTCCGCTGAGGATTGCCTGGCAGGCGAAATGTAATGCCTGCTGGCTCGAACCGCACATTCGGTTGAGCGTCACAGCAGGGGTTTCTACCGGGAAACCGGCTTTCAACGCTGCCAGCCGGGCAAGATTTGCACCTTGATCCCCTAATGGGGTGACACACCCCCACACCACATCATCGACATGGCAAGGGTCGATGCCGGCGCGGCGCACAGCTTCTTGTAATATCAATGCTGTTAAATTAACCGGCGTGAGCGGCGCCAGGCTGCCGGTTATTTTCCCCACCCCCACCGGCGAACGCACTGCAGAAATAATATAGACTTCAATCATCTCGCTCTCCGGGAAGAAGGTTATTTCTCAGTATTATTTAAATTAAGCATACCACCAATATGAGCATTTAGGAAATTGTTGAAAACCACTACCTTCGAAAAATATTGGCTGGATAAATAATGTCATTAGAACATACATTGCAAAAATCTTCGCCGGGCGCTAAAATGAGCACAGATATTATCGATAATAATTATTTCAAGGAGCTTTGCATGGCGAAGGCAACCTTTACATTTCCTTCTGGGTTTCTTTGGGGAACAGCGACTGCCGCTCACCAGGTGGAAGGCAATAACACCAATAATACCTGGTGGGCGTGGGAACAAGAAACCGGACATATTCTGAACGGCGATAAATCGGGATTGGCTTGCGATTGGTGGGGCGGGCGCTGGCGCGAGGATTTTGAACGTGCCGCTGAATGCCGTCAGAATAGCCACCGTTTCTCTATCGAATGGAGCCGGGTGCAGCCAGCGCCCGATCGATGGGACGAATATGCCCTAGAGCATTACCGAGACATGGCACGCGGGCTCATCGAACGCCATATGACTCCAATGGCTACCCTGCATCATTTTTCTGATCCAATCTGGCTGGCTGAGATGGGAAGCTGGGAAATTGATGACATTGTTAAATATTTCGAAGCCTTCGTCCGTAAAACCGTGGAAGCGCTAAAAGAGTATATTTCAGCATGGGTTACCATCAATGAACCCAATATTTTTGCTGCCCTGGCATATCAGCAAGGTCAATTCCCGCCCGGGAAAAAAGATTTTGCATCAGCCAGAAAGGTAATCATGAATTTACTGAAAGCACATGCTACTGCCTACCGTGTGATTCACCAGATTCAGCCGCAGGCACAGGTGGGTATTGCTCCTCAATATTTGAGCATCCATCCGAAGAAACCTTGGTCACCGCTCGATCGTTGGACAGCAGGGTTGATGAATAATGTAATGAATGAGGCTATCCCTCGAACAATTCGAACAGGCATATTGACCCTGCCCGGAATGCGCAGGCAATTGGTTGAAGTTAAAAACACGTGGGATTTCATCGGCATTCAATATTACACCCGCGAATATATCAACTTCGATCTAGGTAAAGCCAGCGACCTGTTCATTCACCGCTCTTACCGAGAGGAAGCCGAAAAAAGCGATGGTAACTGGCTGGCGAATGAACCGGAAGGGATGTTTGAAGCTTTAAAATGGGGACAACAATTCAATATCCCCATAATCATCACTGAAAATGGGGTCAACGATAAAGACGACCACCTCCGGCCGCGCTACCTTATCCAGCACCTTCATCAGGTTTGGCGGGCGATAAATTTCAACATTCCTGTGAAAGGTTATTATCACTGGTCTTTAGTAGATAATTTTGAATGGGAGCGGGGCTGGACACAGCGTTTTGGTTTATGGGAGTTGGATATCGAAACCCAGGCGCGACGAAAACGCCCCAGTGTGGATTTGTACGCTGAAATATGCCGGCAAAATGGCATCTCTTCCGATATCGTTGCCCATTATGCTCCTCAACTTTTAGCAAAGCTTTTCCCGGATGAATGACTATTATGACAGAATTAGACTGGAACAATCCCGAAAAAATAGTGGTTTGCCGCCCGGCTTTACCCAAAGACGGCGCAGATGTCATTGAACTCACACGAACTATCTGTGATGGGCATGATTATATCCCCACTGTGTGGGAAGAATGGCTTGAAGATATGGATGGATTATTGGCTGTAGCCGAGTATGGAGGCAAAACAATCGGTTTGGGCAAACTCACCAAACTGGCTGAGAATCAATGGTGGCTGGAAGGGCTGCGTGTTCATCCTGGTTATCAGGGAAGGCGTATCGGCTCTTATATTATGGAATATCTTTATAAGCATTGGGAAAGCAATGCTGGAGGTATTGTCCGCCTGGCTACCGCATCTTACCGTTTGTCGGTTCAACATTTATGCGATCGGTATGGCTTTAAAAAAATAGGTGAATTTTCTGAATTCAACGCTGCAACGATTTCCAATGGTGCTTCTGCGGAACAGATTGGTTTTTTACCCGTTAAAACAGGCCAGGAATCACAGGCGGCAGAATTTGCATGCAAAAGCCAATCCTTAAATATCGGTTCCGGGCTAGTAGACCTGGGTTACCGTTGGCTGACGCCGGTTCCATCGCTAATTTCTGATGCAATCAAACAAGGCAATGCCTGGTGGTGGCATAAAAATCAAGGCTTGTTATTAACCATAGGTTGGTGGGAAGACAATCAGCAACCCATTCACCGAATTTCTCTTATCGCCTGTCAGTTGAAAGATTTACCCCGTATGTTAAACGATACTCGCTGTTTGGCAGGTGCACTGGGTTACGACCAAATTGGATGGGTTGCTTCTCTCCATTCCGAACTCCAGCCAACTTTGCATGCTTGCGGCTTTAATCGAGACTGGGAAGATGCGGTTTTTGTATATGAGAAATCATAGTTAAGATGGATATGGTATAATCCCGTCCGCTGGAAGAAATAGCCGTTTGGCATTGATAGGAGAGGTCGCGTAGTTTGGCCTAGCGCGCACGCCTGGAGAGCGTGTTCACCGAAAGGTGACGAGGGTTCAAATCCCTCCCTCTCCGCTCTAAAGAAAAAGGACTGCCTTTTCGAGAACAGTCCTTTTTTCATCGAGTGGAATATTGATTTAGGTAAGGTAAATCATCATCCCAGCTACTCGGATTGTCCGGTAAATAATAAAGGCTAATAACGCATTGAAAATAATATACACCAGCAGCTGCGCCCTGCCTTTTTTCTTCTTAGTCACCGCATAGGCAGCTGGCAGTACCAGAGCGCTAACTGCGCCAAATAAGATATGGATCGGCTGAGCAAGCTGAACAGGAGGTTCCCATTTAGGTCCGGCTAAGTATAGAAATACACCCATCAGTCCATGCAGGATAATTAACCCTTCCTGTAAAAGCAACGCTCCCCAATATTCTCCATCTACACCCTGCTTTTTGAAATATCGCCACAATCCCCATAATGCCATAATAATGGCATAATACCCAGATGTATTACCCAGCCAGCCGTGGATTTGAATGATTGCATTTTCTACTTGTGTTCCCATTCGATAATTCTCCCAAATCGATGATTGATATCAAAACCATTGCACGAAAGAAATTACAATACTACTCAGATTATGGCAGGAAAGCTCCACTTTTGAGATCATTCGGAAGCTCACCCAAGTTATTCAAGAAATTACACAATAAACAGCATGATAATACCATAAACCTGTCATTTTCTAGAATTGACACAAATCACCTAAATGCAACAAATTCACCAAGTTATAATTACTAAATTATGGAGAAACAATAATATGCACATCTTAGTGACCAATGACGATGGCATAAATGCCCCCGGTTTGTTAGCCCTCGCTCAGGAAATGCGTAATTTAGGAAAAGTAACGGTCCTCGCGCCAGACCATAACTGGTCGGCATCGGGGCATGTAAAAACAATGCACCGCCCGTTAAGGGTAAAAGAAATTCCTCTGGCAGATGGTAGCCTGGCATTAACAACGGACGGCGCTCCTTCGGATTGCGTTGCTTTAGCCATGATGGGGCTGCTGCCCGATAAAGTGGATATCGTTCTTTCGGGCATCAATCCTAATGCCAACATTGGTTACGATGTAACTTATTCGGGTACAGTGACTGCTGCTATGGAAGCCATCATTTGCGGCGTTCCGGGGATTGCAGTATCGGTCGATGCTCCAGAATATCATTCGGGTTACCTCGATAACGGTCCGTCTGCCAGGGTTGCCTGCCGTATTGCTGCAATAACCATGCACAACCAGCTTCCTAAAGGAACGCTACTCAATGTCAATGTCCCTTTCCTCACCGATGTGCAAATCAAAGGTTATAAAATTACCCGTCAGGGATTGAGCGTTTATAACGATTCCCTGGTTAAGCGGGAAGATCCACGCGGCAGACCCTATTATTGGATCGGCGGTGATGCACCCACCGCCATCCTTGAAGAGGGCACAGAATTTAGTGCTTTATCGGAAGGATATGTTTCCATAACTCCCCTGCAATTGGATCTGACTGATTACCCAGCGATGAAAACCCTGAGCAGCTGGGTATGGGATTGATATTCAATTCAGTCGGTCTTTAAATAAATCATATCATTTCGTTACATTTTTTATGACAAATAACCTGACAACCCTCTTGACAGAATTGGGAATCTGCGTAAAATCGGGCGAAGTGAATAGCAGATTGTTACACCCCACTCGAATAATGCGTCCCGGAGAAAACCCTCCAGTGGACGTTTTTTTTATCAAAGAATAGAGCCCAAAAGGCTCTATTTTTTTGCCTCAAGGTAAAAAACTATGCGATTACCAGGATTGATCGATATCCACGTTCATATGCGCGAACCCGGCGCAACTCACAAGGAGGATTGGGATAGCGGTACTGCCGCTGCATTAGCCGGCGGGTTTACAGTTGTTTTAGCAATGCCCAACACCCAGCCTCCAATAACCGACTCGGCTGCCCTTGCAGTGGTTGAACAGGCAGCGCAAACCAAAGCCCGCTGCGATTATGGCATATACCTGGGTGCTGGTGCAGATAATATCGATAAGCTGCTGCCTTTAGCAGACCACGCTGTTGGACTGAAAATGTATCTGGATCAAACCTTTGGCTCCCTACGCCTGGATGATATGTCTCTTTGGGCAAAGCATTTATCCGGATTGCCTAAACACCTGCCTGTTGTTGCCCATGCCGAAGGGCGTTCGATAGCTGCTATCATCTTAATAGCTTCCCTTTTCGATCATCCCATTCATTTGGCGCACGTTTCCACTAAGGAAGAAATTTTACTAATCCGCCAGGCGAAAGAAAAAGGCATCCAGGTTACCTGCGAGGTATGCCCGCATCACCTATTTCTGAGCGAAAAGGATATTCCCGCTATTGGCGCAAGGCGCAGCGAAGTTCGCCCCATGTTACGTTCGGAAGAAGATCGTTGCAGTTTATGGGAGAACTTGGAAGTGATTGACTGCTTCGCCACCGACCATGCTCCGCATACCCTGGCGGAGAAGGACAGCCCCAAACCCCCTCCGGGCTACCCCGGCTTGGAAACAGCACTGCCTCTATTTCTTACTGCAATCCACGAAGGAAAACTCACTTTAGACGATGTGATCAGGCGGCTGAATACCAACCCCCGGCGCATTTTCAACATCCCTGAACAACCCGATACCTGGATCGATGTTGATATGGATGAAACCTGGGAAATTCGAGCAGCAGAAACCTACACCCGCTGCGGGTGGACGCCTTTTGAGGGCAGGAAAGTGCGCGGAAGATTGCGCCAGGTGACCTTGCGCGGCAAACTTGCCTTCGATAGTGGAAAAATGTACGCTCAACCAGGTTCAGGATTGAATATACGAAGAAAATGACCATCATTCGTAAAACGTCCATTTATTTATTGAAAACTCAGGATAACCACGTTAACAGCATACTCTAAACCAAGGAATTCCTGTAAATCCAGTTATTTTTATATAAGGAGATAAATTCATGACAACTTACGTTCCCCCTACCCGAAACCAAAGCCCTTATTTGCCTTTTGGCGATCAACGCAATGCCCAGTTTTACGGTAAAGATATTCTCTCAGTCAATCAATTCAACCGGGATGATTTGGAATACATTTTTGGTGTTGCCAAAGAAATGCGGGAGATGGTCACCCGCATCGGCACATTCGACCTGCTAAAAGGAAAAATCTTGGCTAATTTATTTTATGAACCTTCCACGCGAACATCATCATCGTTCACCTCTGCCATGGAACGCTTAGGTGGCAGCGTTATCCCTATTAATGAAGTGCGATATTCATCAGTATCTAAAGGCGAATCATTGCCGGATACCGTGCGAACCCTGGAATGTTATGCCGATGTCATCGTAATACGCCATCCCGAAAGCGGCTCAGCTGCTCTGGCAGCCAAATATGCCCGCAAGCCGATCATCAACGCAGGCGATGGCGTAGGAGAGCATCCCACCCAGGCTCTGTTGGATTTATTTACCATCGTCAGTGAACTGGGGAATGTCGACGGGCTGACGGTAACCATGCTGGGCGATCTTAAATATGGGCGCACCGTCCATTCTTTAGCGCGGTTGTTATCCCAATTTATTGTAAAGATCAATTATGTCTCGCCTGAAATATTGCGGATGCCTTCCGAAATTATTGCCGAATTAAAAGAGAAAGGCGTCTCACAATCAGAATACAACACGCTTGATGCGGTTTTGCCAAAGACCGATGTGTTATATGTTACCCGGGTGCAAAAAGAACGCTTCGAAAATCAGGAAGAATACGAAAGCGTCAAAGGCGCTTATGTCATCACCCCAGAAGTGATGGAACAAGCCAAAGATAAAATGATCGTAATGCACCCCCTACCGCGGGTGGGTGAGATCAGCATGGAAATGGACGATGACCCGCGGGCGGCTTATTTCCGCCAGATGGAATACGGCCTCTATGTCCGTATGGCTTTACTTGCCATGGTCCTGGGAAAAGCCTAAAAAAATACTGCCGGGAGGCGGAGACCACAGAGAAAAAATATGATTTCTTTGGTCGATAGGGAATTTCGTCAGTTTTTTGTAAATAAACAATTCTCTGTGGACTCTGCTTCTCTATGGTTGTAATAAATTAGGAAAAATATTATTCAAGAAAAGAGTTGCCATGCCCTCCTTTTTTGAACGGCTTGAACATCGGGTCAATGAAATCAATTCGTTGCTTTGTCTTGGATTAGACCCACACCCCCAAGACCTGTCTGAACAAACTCCAAATGGTCTGCGGGATTTTTGTCTACGCTTGATTGAAATAACTGCCCGTGTTATGGCTGCGGTTAAGCCTAATTCAGCATTCTTTGAAGCATTTGGCGCCGAAGGCTTGGCAGTGTTGAAAGAGATCATCCAGGCTGTACCTGATGGCATTCCGGTGATTCTGGATGCAAAGCGCGGCGATATCGCCTCTTCGTCTTCAGCATATGCACAGGCTGCTTTTCAGACGCTAAAGGCTGATGCTATCACCGCCAGCCCATATTTAGGTGGTGACTCACTGGCGCCCTTTCTTAAAAACCCGGAGAAAGGTGTTTTCCTGCTTTGCAAGACCTCCAATCCTGGTTCGAAGGATTTACAAGACCTTGCGCTATTTTCACCCGCCGGATCAGAAATCACCTTATATGAGCATATTGCCTGTCTGGCGCAGACATGGAATAAAGCCAATAATCTGGGGTTGGTAGTAGGTGCAACCCAGCCCGAAGCGCTTGCCAGGGTTCGAACCACGGCGCCAGATTTGTGGTTTCTTGCTCCCGGAGTCGGCGCCCAGGGTGGAGATTTACAATTTGCGTTAAAATCCGGATTACGAGTCGATGGAATGGGGTTGCTCATTCCAGTATCGCGGGCAATTGCCCGAGCCGATGATCCTCTTAAAACAGCCTTGGAATTACGTTCAGCAATTAACCAGGAACGCGAAAAAAGGTGTCCATCTCCACAACAACGACAAATCTCATCTCCAATGCGGGTCTCTCCTCAGCCCTCACCACTTCCTAAGCACGATACTCAACTCATTTCACTTGCCAGCTCTCTTCTCGAATCTGGCTGCGTTAAATTCGGTCAATTCACCCTGAAATCTGGTTTGATATCTCCCATCTATATCGATTTACGGCTGCTGGTGGGATATCCTGAGATGCTGGCAAAAGTTGCTGAGGCATACCTCTCCATTCTAAAGACATTAACTTTCCAACGTCTAGCAGCTTTACCCTATGCAGCGCTGCCCATTGCTACTGTCATCAGTCTACAAAGCGGCTGGCCGATGATCTACCCGAGAAAAGAAATCAAAGAATACGGGACGCGGGCAGAAATCGAAGGCGCATACCTCCCAGGCGATAGGGTTGTGGTTATCGATGATCTGGCAACTACTGGCGGAAGCAAATTCGAAGCCATTGAAAAACTCACCAGCGCGGGTATACTGGTCAGCGATGTAGTAGTGCTGATCGACC
>JAAZNS010000072.1 GCA_012798185.1 Chloroflexota bacterium
CCAATTTCCCATTACAAAATCTCCATAATATCGCATTAATAAAATAACTTTTCGATAAATTCAGGTTGAATTGTCCCGGGTACGAAGTTGCCTCTGCCTTTCTCGCCACAATACTTGTAATTTGAAACGATGATTTTTCCTCTGGCAATTGTAAATTTTGGAAAACCGCGCACATCCAGACCATCATACTGGCACCAGTCTACATGCATATTTTGAGACTGCACATTCAAGTTAACGGTATATTGAGGATCGATCACGATAATATCGGCATCACTGCCCGGTTGCAACGAGCCCTTTTTAGGATAAAGGCCAAATATTCGAGCAGGATTTTCACAATTAATCTCCACGAATCGCTCGAGAGATATTTTCTTTTTATCGACCCCAAGTGTGAAAACCACCGGCAACCGGATTCCGATCCCTGGCAATCCATTGGGTATATTTTCTATGGGTCCACCCAGGGCTTTTCGTTTATCCGAAGCGTTAAAAGCAGCATCATCGGTGCTGAGAACAGCAATATCACCCTCCTGAATTGCTTGCCATAAAAATTCCTGATCTGCTTTATCCCGCAGAGGAGGGCTGCAAATGTAATTCACGCCATCAGGCTGATCCAACATATGCCGATCCAGGAAAAGGTAATGTACGCAAGTTTCGGCTAAAACTTTCTGATGTGATATTTTTGCGATTTTTACTGATTCAATGCTGCTTTCGGTAGTAAGGTGATAGATATATAAAGGCGATTGGGCAATATTAGCGATAAATATTGCCCGATTAACCGCCTCCGCCTCGACATACGGTGGTTTCGCCAGGGCGTGATATTTCGGCGTCAGCTTTCCATCTGCGGCAAAGCGGGCATAATTAGCCCCGGCTATCGCATCGTTTTCAGCATGTACTCCAGGCAAACCGCCACAACTGCTAATTCGTTCACAAATGCGCAGCATCATGTCATCATCGACCATAATGTTATGGGAACGATAAGTCATAAACATCTTGAAGGAGGGGATGCCATTGGCAATGATTTGTTCGATCTCGTTCAACGTTTCCGGGCGATCATCGGTTATTGAAACATGCAATCCATAATCGATGACGGTTTCTCCATTGATTTGGCTCCTCAAGGTATCCACTGACTGCCTCATCGACAAACCGCGTGTTTGTCCGGCAAAATCTATAAAAGTAGTGACGCCCCCCAACGCTGCTGCAACCGTGCCATGGTAATAATCATTGGCTGATACAGCATTCCAGGATGTGCAATTCAGGTGGACATGGGCATCGACCAAGCCTGGCATAACATAGCAGCCTGAGGCGTCTATAATCTGTTTTGCGCCTTCCAGTATCTTACCTATGCATACTACTTGCTCGCCTTCGACAGCGATGTCGCCATGATATATTCCCGAAGGTGAGACAATTTGTCCGTTGCGAATGATTAGATCGAACAAAATGCCCTTCCTATGTTTTTCAGAATTCGCATTTGATTATTTCATCAGAAGCGCCATGATCGCTTTTTGTGCATGTAGCCGATTTTCTGCCTCATCGAACACGGCAGATTGAGGACCATCGATTACATCTGCCGTAACCTCAAAATCTCGATTGCAGGGCAGGCAATGAAGATAGATAGCGCCTTTTTTGGCTAACGCCATCCGCCGGCTATCACAAATCCAATCCTTGTTCTTTTCTGCTAGCGACTTCAATTCTGCTTCCATGAGTTTTTCCTGTATGGGCAGCCAGAATTGGGTTGCCGTCCACGATTTAGCATAGATAACATCTGCTCCTTCGCAAGCAGCATCCATATCATCCATGGTAGTAAATGAGCCGCCAAATTGTGTCACATTATTTTTGACCTTGCTGATCACCTCTGAATTAAGATCATAGCCCTTAGGGTGTGCAAGAACGATTTCCATGTCAAATTTGGATGCCACAGGCAGCATGCTGTGGGCAACGGATAACGGTTTCTTGGTATCGGGTGCATATGCCCAGCTCATCACCAGTTTTTTACCAGCCAACTCACCCAATTTTTCCTTGATCGTCATAATGTCTGCCATTGCCTGGCAGGGATGATACCAATCGTCTTCCATATTTATCACTGGGATATCAGACCATTTAGCGAATTCTCGTATAACCTGATTACCCATTCCCCACCGCCAACCAACGGCATCACCAAAACAGCGAATGGAAATCCCATGCCCCATTCGGCTCAATGTGCGCGCAGTATCAGCAATATCTTCACTATGGCGATCCTTCGTTTCCGAACCGAAAGTAGGTGCATAGATCTTCCCAGTATCCAGGAAATGAGCATGACCCCCCAACTGGGTCATACCCGCTTCAAAACTATTGCGTGTGCGTAGGCTTCCATTATAAAAAATCATGAACAGCGTTTTCCTGGCTAATATGTCATGCGGTTCATTAAGGTTGAAACGTTCTTTCAACTCGAATGCCAAATGCAGAATTGTCTCCAGCTCTTCTTTCGTATAATCAAACGTAGTGATCCAATCACGGTTCTTCCAGGTATCCGTTTTCATTTTTCTTCTCCAATAAAACTTCGAATATCCACTCTCAAACAGGAGTGTTTAATACGACTTTAATACTCTGATATTGTTGTTTTTTAAATGCAGCTTCAAATCCTTCTTTCCACTGTGTGGATTTATCATAAATATGCGTAATCATTTTCTGATGGGAAATCTGTTTTCGTGCAAGCATTTGTAATGCTAATCCGAATTCCCGTGTTTTTCCCCAGGTTGAATAGCCATCAGAGGCTAATATTGATAGCTCTTTCAAAAATACCTTATGCAGGTTAACCGGCCGCTCTCCTTCGAAGAAACCCAACATGATGATCTTAGCGCCATTCTTACAGATATCGATCGCCTGTTGCATAGTATCCGCCGTACCACCCACAGCCTCGAAAACAAAATCTACCCCACCTGCGACTTTCAATATTTTGGGGGTAGGATCTTCTCCCAACTTATAACTGATCACTTCACTGACCCCAAGCTGGCGTGCGATTGAAACCTGATATTCGAATGGTGTAATTCCAATGATTTCGGTGACACCAGCTGCCCTTAAACACTGCACCACACATAAGCCTATGGCGCCCATGCCAAATACTGCCACACGGTCGCCAGGTTTAACCTGGCTGAGATGAAATGCATGCACGCCGCATGCTGTAACATCTAAAACCGAAGCCTCTTCAAATGAAACATGATCCGGGATTTTAAACAGTGAGCTTTGGTGGTAAAGCGAATATTCCCCAAAGCCTCCAGGTAATCTTAAACGAGCCGGAATTCCAACATGCCCAAGGTGATCGCATTGGTGATACTGTCCTGTTTCACAAGCAGGGCAAAGCTTGATTCCCTGGGCATAGCAGGCATGCAACGGTTCTCCAACAACCCGGTCTCCAATTGAAAACCCCTCCACACCTTGACCTATCTCCATTACGATACCAGCATTTTCATGCCCCATAACCGCAGGTAGGTTTTCATCGAGTATCTGGTGGCGGAGTCCTCCTGCCAGATAGTGAAGATCAGACCCGCAGATTCCTGTGGCGATATTCCTGATAAGCACCCATCCCGGTTTGACTTGTGGGATTGGCGCCTCGCCCATATAAAGACCTTCGGGATAAGGGTTGCCATCCCATAAAAGAGCTTTCATCGACTTCATCGGTTTTTCCACTTCTCGATCCAGCCAAGAACGGTATTGACAATATGCTTACTGGTCAAACCATATTTTTCCATCAAGGGCTCGTTGTGTCCTGATTCCCCAAAAACATCCCGAATGCCAACCCGGGTAACCGGTACCGGGTAATGTTCCCCAAGTATTTCAGCCACTGCTCCCCCAAACCCTGCCAGTATATTATGTTCTTCCACTGTAATCACCAGCCCGGTATGTTTTGCTGCAGCAATTACTGCCTCGGCATCCAAAGGTTTAATGGTAGGAACATGCAAAACGGTGCACTCGATATGATGCTTCTTCAATTCTTCGGCAGCCTGAATGGTATCGATAGTCATGGCGCCAGTAGAAATGATCGTTACATCATTCCCATCAAGCAGCCGATAGGCTGGACCGATCTCAAATTTATGGCCGTTATTAAAAATGACAGGGGCGGGGTCACGGGTCATGCGTAAATAAACCGGGCCATCATAATCGACAATCGCTTTCGTTGCCAGATATGCCTCATAAGCATCCGCCGGGGCAACAATGGTCACTTGCGGCATGCCACGAAAGAGGGCGATATCTTCCACTGCTTGATGGGTTTTTCCGGTTTGCCCGGTGCGCAAGCCTGAGTAAGGGCCGATGATCTTTACATTCAACCCCGGTTGGGCAATGCTCACCCTCACCTGGTCGGCAATACGAGTGCTGGCAAAACATGCGAAGGTTCCAATGAAAGGAATTAGTCCCATGGTCGCCATTCCTGCAGCAACCCCCGCCATATTTTGCTCAGCGATACCGATCTCAAAAAACCGGTCGGGGAATTTATCGGCGAACAAATTGAATTTAGTTGCCGTAGCCACATCAGCATCCAAGGCGACAACCTTTGGATTCGCTAGAGCTGCCTCGATCAGTCCTTTGGCAAACCCATCCCGCATAGACTCTTTATTCACGGTGGCTTCTTTATCCATTCTCTACCTCACTTAATGCAAGTTCTAATTCTTGAGCAGAGATGCCCTTGGAATGCCACGCAGGATTGTTCTGCATAAACGAAACGCCTTTCCCCTTGGTAGTGTAGGAAAATACCGCCGTAGGTTGACCTTTATTATTGCGAGCCAGGTCGATTGTCTCCAGAATTTGGGCGATGTCATGCCCATCCATTTCCATCACGTTCCAACCAAATGATTCCCATCGTGGTTGTAACGATCCGCTGATCGGAAAGATTTTGGTAATTTCACCCAATAATTGTTGTTTATTGATATCGACGATCACTGTGAGATTATCAAGGTGAAAGCGATCTGCTGCCATAATGGCTTCCCAAACCTGCCCTTCCTGCATTTCGCCATCACCCATCAGGACGTAGGTGAA
>JAAZNS010000073.1 GCA_012798185.1 Chloroflexota bacterium
CGCTCAGAATGACAGGGGAGAGGCGGCGAAGAAACTGATTTAAGATTCTTCGCTGCGCTCAGAATGACAGGGGAGAGGCGGCGAAGAAACTGATTTAAGATTCTTCGCTGCGCTCAGAATGACAAGGGAGCACCGACGAAGAAACTGATTTAAGATTCTTCGCTTCGCTCAGAATGACAAGGGAGAAGCGACGAAGAAACTGACTTAAGATTCTTCGCTGCGCTCAGAATGACAAGACAGGGGCGGCGAAGTATCTATGTTTTGAACCAATCAGTACTCAAATCTTCCCAATCAGGATTTACTTCTTCTATTAGTGCGATTTTTTTTGATCGAAGCCATCCTTTTATTTGCTTTTCACGAGTGATTGCCTCCCTGATATCATTCATCTCTTCAAAATAAACTAATTTGGTTATATTGTATTTTTTTGTAAAGCCAGGGATAACTTTTTGTTTATGCTCTAATACTCTGCGGAATAAATCATTTGTCACACCTGTATATAGTGTGCGAGAATGATTTGTCATGATGTAAACATAGTATGTTTTCATATGTTGACTATAGATTCTTCGCTTCGCTCAGAATGACAAAGAAAACGCGAAGAGGAATGACAGGGCAGCCGTAATGTTATTATAACAATACCATAATGTAATTCAGAAGATTTCTCGATTTTACTTACACTCTGAGGAGTGATTAACTGTGATTGGTGTCATTCCGCTTTTCTGTCATTCTGAGGAGCGAAGCGACGAAGAAACTGATTTAAGATTCTTCGCTGCGCTCAGAATGACAGTAAGATCAGGGTTGTACGAATTCCAGACGCCATACCCCCCATTGCTGGTTGTTTGAACCTTCACAATACATGGCTGAAAGGTCTGAAACAGGCTGTCCCCCTTGCGCTAATTTCAATGTATATGCCACATCAGGGGTCATGGTGTAATCAGCATACCCCAACCCCAGCTCGGGTTTCAACCCGGTAAAGAAGTGATTTTCCCCGCCTTCCCAGGTGATGATAATTTCAATTCCTGGTGCTGGCTGTCCGGCAGAGTCGATTGCGATTATTTGAATAAGTGGGGCGCCAAAATCTTCATCACATACTAATTTGCGGCTTTTTAAGGCAAATGGGGTGCCTGTAGTGGCGGTTGGAAGGGGAGTGTTGGTATCTGCTGAAACGGTAGACGTCAGTGATTGAGGCGTGCTCAATGAAAAGGTTGTTTCTGCAGGCGCTGGCGTCGAAACAATCGGCAGGCTACTCTCCAGAGTCGGATTGGAGGGAATAATGATTTTGGTGGGCTGTGCTGAATGTGATGCTTCGTTTAAAGATTGATTGAGCGCCATTGCCAATATACCCAGCGCGCGCGCCTCCTGCGAGGAATTTCCTTGTGCCATGCTGAGCTGCGCCTGCTCTGCCACCGATCGGTAAATATCAGGGTCTTTTAATAACGCCAGGCGGGCTTTTGCACGCACCAGATCGTTATTCGTCATGTATGCCGCTGCGATTAATGACCGATATTTGGCTTTGAATTCGCTGCTTAAAGTGGATGGGGCGGTGTTGGTATACTGCACCGGCTGCACCAGCCAGGCGAACAGCAGACCAGCAATGGCGCCTAGCACTAACCCGGTGATAAGGTACCAGGGACCGCGGTTTTCGTTCATGGTGCGTTGTCCTCGGCTAATGGATACCAAACTTGGAGTGACTCCTCTAAATTCCGCATCAGTGTGATATCTGAATCGGCAAAGCTTTGTTCTTCGGCAAAAAGAATTGCCCGATGAACGATTTCGGTGGGATTAGCTGCGCCCAGCAGGGTCAACCGTTCCACTGCCAGAGGCAGATCACGTTCTGTTTGATAGGCTTCAGCCACCATCAACACATAATCGCTTTTATAATCGATCCGCAGGGTATCTGGCGTAGTATCTACATACTTGATTGGATCGATAACCCAACCATAGAGAAGCCCCAATGTAGCGCCTATCCCCAATGTAATCATGAAACCAATCCAGCGCACCATACCAGCAATTGTGCCACAGGAAAGCAGGGAGGGCAAGGGGCATTTCAAGGAAGGTACTCATGATATAATCCTCAAATTCAAATCGAAATATCCAGACGAATCAGGAGAGAACACGATGGAAGTTACTATCACCCAATATAAACGGTGTGATGTTATAAAAGCAGCTGGCAGAATTGATAGCAATACTGCCCCCCAGCTGGCGGAAGCGCTCAAATCCATCATCGATGCTGGGCGTTATAAGATCATTTTCGATATGAAAGAGGTTAATTTTGTTTCCAGCAAGGGATGGTGGGTACTAATTGATACACAAAAGCAGTGTAAACGCTATAAACGCGGTGAATTGGTATTGGTTAATATCCGGAATGAGATTCAAGAATCCTTGAAACTGATAGGAATGGGTTCGTATTTTAAAATTTACGATGATATTGTTTCTGCGGTTGGCAGTTTTTAGCATATATTGATTTTAATAATGCAAAAAACCGAATCGATCAACAACCTTGGTTAAAAAAAAAAGACAGGCTTGATAAATGAAAAGATGACTTACGCCTGCCTGTTATTTGAAAAGTATTGGTATGCAAAAAACGCGCAAGTTTCCAGGAAATTACAAAAGCCTGGCAAAGATAAGTCGATTTTTAGAACAAGCGATAAAACAGGCGGGATTGAATGCCAGAGAAGCATATTCAGTGAAACTCGCAGTCGATGAAGCGTGTTGTAATATTATCGATCACGCTTATGGGGGTGAAAATAAGGGAGAAATCGAATGTTCGCTGCTTGTCGAAAATGATTGTCTGCAGATTGAATTGCGCGATCAGGGCAAACCATTTAATCCAGAGAAAGTACCGCCGCCTCAATTCGATGTACCTTTACGGAATTTAAAAGAACATGGCGTCGGATTTTACCTGATGAACCAGTTGATGGATTCAGTTCATTATGAGTATTCAAAGGAAAAAGGGAACCGAATGGTCATGGAAAAGCGGAAATCTAGATAAAATCGCACGATTCTTATCCGTTTTGTATGGCATTTTTGACGGTTTCCATTTAAAATATTAAAGAATTGTTATGAGCCGAAAAGATTTATTCGTCCGCCGCACATTACGCTCAATAGTACGTTTTTTATTTAGATTGCTCACTAATGTAGAAGTAAAAGGGTTAGAAAGGATTCCTGCTTCTGGTGGCTGCATTATAGCTGTCAATCACTTCAGCCGTCTGGATGCAGCCATTGCGTTTGCATACATCGATAGGGAAGACCTTACTGCCCTTGTTGCAGATAAATATTTGAAGGTGTTTTGGATTCGCTGGCTGGTCGACCGGGTGAAGGGCATTTGGTTGCACCGCGAGGAATCCGATATACGCGCATTGCGAGCAGCACGTGATTATCTATTGGCAGGAGGCGCCCTGGGTATTGCCCCCGAAGGTACGCGAAGCCAAACGGGAAAACTGGCGCAAGCCAAAACCGGGGTGGCGTATCTGGCAGATAAAGCTGGTGTACCGGTTGTTCCAGCGGCTGTATATGGCAGTGAAGATGCCATGTATAAGCTTATCCGTTTGCACCGGCCTCATTTGGTATTGTCTATTGGAAACCCTTTGGTTTTTCCACCGATTGGGCGAGAGAATCGAACTGAACAATTGGAAATGAATACTGATGAAATAATGTGTGCCATTGCTGTTATGTTGCCAGAGTCTTATCATGGCGCTTATGCCGGGCACCCACGTTTGCAGGCGTTATTAAGAAATGCGGTTAGCGGATTGTCGCCATAACCCAATATGAGGCTGCTTTGGGAGGAGCTATGTCTGATTTTATTGACCTGACCCACACATTGCGCTCAGAAAATTCCCGCCTCAAAGAAGAGAATTCCGATCTGCGCGATGAATTATTAGACTTGCGCCAGGTGATCCATTCATTGATCAAACTGCTGCAGAGTTTGGAGTCGACTACTCCCGAGACAAATCCACAATTATTATTGAATAATATCCTCTCGGCAGCGCTGAAAGCA
>JAAZNS010000074.1 GCA_012798185.1 Chloroflexota bacterium
ACTCGTAAATCTTTTATTTCAATTAAATCGTTTTCATTCATGGGTATGTTTTCCTGGTTAATGAGAGTAGGGGTCGGCAGCATCGCGCATACCATCGCCCACAAGGCTGAAAGCTAGAACGCTGACCACAACGAAGATTGAAGGTATAAAAAGCCATGGGTGTTGTTCGATGGCTTTGATATTTTGCGAAGCTTGTAAAAGCACACCCCAGCTTACTACCGGTTCACGAAGGCCTAAACCAATGAAACTGAGCGTAGTCTCGCCCAAGATCATCCCTGGGAAAGATACAGTGAGGTCCACAATAATATAACTCAAGAAAGCGGGCAGCATGTGTCGCCAGATTATACGGGCATCATTGCTTCCAGCGATTCGGGCAGCAAAAACAAAATCTTCTTCGCGCATAGAAATCAGTTTGCCGCGCACACGCCGCGCCAGTGTCGTCCAGGATAAAAAGCCCAATAATACCGTAACCGCAAAATAAACGCGGTAGGGGGACCATTCTTTGGGCAATATAGCTGCCAGCGACATCCACAAGGGCAGAGTGGGAATGGAGCGAATAAACTCAATTAGGCGCTGGATGATGTCATCGATCAATCCGCCAAAATATCCGGATAACCCGCCTATCGCAAGACCCAGGATGAAAGAAATTATCACACCAATGAAACCAATAGAAAGGGAGGTGCGTGTACTGTAAATCACTCGTGAATAGACATCCCTGCCCAGGCTATCTGTTCCAAAAAGGTGAACGAAAGCGCCATCTGCGAGAAAAAGATGTCGATTCCATTTGATTAATCCCCACATTTTATAAGGTTCACCTTTTGCTAAAAATTTGATTGGGTGAATTTTCGATCGGTCTTCGACTAATTCCACTTGTAGTGTGTCTATGTTGAACTGGCTGATAACAGAATAAACAAAAGGACCATGGAATTTACCTTCATCATCAAAAAGGTGAATTTTCTGTGGTTTTCCAAATAAATAGTCTGCATCCCGCGATTGCGAGCCATATGGTGCTAAAAATTCAGCAAACAGCATAGCGATAAAGAAAAAGCCAAGCACTATGATACCGATTATGGCTAGGCGATGGCGGCGGAATTTCAACCACATGAGTTGGAATTGAGTGGCAGTGTAATAAGTCTCTTTTGCCCAATCGATAGTATCGGTTTTTATATCTGGCATTTCAATAGTGGGTAGGGAATTGGTGTCGCTCATTCTACACCTCCATAGCGGATACGTGGGTCGAGCATCGCCAATAAGATATCCGAAATAAATGTTCCCACAATAGTCAATACAGAATAAATCAATAAAATTGTGCCAGACAGATAAATATCCTGATTGGTGAGCGATTTCAAGAATATTGGACCGATATCAGGCAAAGAGAGGACAGTGGCTGTTATTGGTGAACCTGAGACTATGGTCGCTAATTCCCAGCCGATAGTGCTGACAATTGGATTGATTGCAGCTCTTACAGGGTATTTTTGGATAAGTTTTTTCTCTGGGACACCCTTTGCTCTGGCGACAGTAACATAAAGCTGGTTTTTCTCATCCAGCATCGTGGCGCGCATCGTGCGTAAAGTGGATGCTGCTCCCGAAGTACCCAGCACGATCACCGCCGGCCAAATATGGCGCATTAAATCAAGGAATTTTTTCCACGACCAGGGTGCACTTTGAAATTCCAGCGAATATAATCCTCCCACGCTGGTGCCAAAATACATCGTACTGACATATAGAAGCAGCAGCGCGAAAAGAAAAGCCGGTGTTGCCATACCCAGATAACCCAGCACCGTTAAAACGTAGTCTCCAGCGGAATATTGTTTAATGGCAGAGTAAATACCCAAAGGAATGGCGATTAAATATGAAGCCCCAATGGTGACTACGGATAGAATGACAGTAAACCAAATACGGTCGCCGATTACTTTAGTTACCGGCAAGCGGTAGGTGAGGGACCAGCCAAAATCGAATCGGGTCACAATATTCGTTGCCCAGGTCATATAGCGCTCATACCAGGGCCGATCCAAGCCTAACATATGGCGATAGTAATCTACCTGATCGGAGGTTACCTGCGCCCCAGATTGCCTGAGGTCGTGAACATAACGTTCGGCAAAATCGCCGGGAGGAAGTTCAAGGATCACAAAAACAATCAGGGATAATGCCACTACCATCACGACCATCGTTATGAAACGTCTTAGCGCATATTTTGCCATGCATACCTCAGAATGTTAGTTTATTGGGGGGGGAGTCATCTCCCCCCCTTATATTATTTACTGGAAAACAGACTATTTGATAAACCATTGGTCGGGGCGATAGGGATAGAAGCGATAGAATTCAAAGGCTGTGATTTTCATTGGGGAGAAGTTAGCCAGTCTATCCTTTGTTATCATCACACTGGGTGGCGAGGAAATAACACCGATAAGCCACATATTCTTCATATGAATATCACCGATTTCCTGTCCGGTCTTGATATATTCTTCGCTGCCCGGGAGAGATACTTTGAATTTTGCGGTGAGTTCGAACAGACGTTTCACATCATCTGGAGGTTCGATGCCTTTTGAACCATTAGAGGCAACCCAATCTGCCCAGGCTTGACCGGTAATGGGTTCCAAGGAATGGTCGCCAAAGGGCGGCACGAATCGGTATTGGTTCGAAATGAACATCGGTTCAAGAATAGTACCACTGGTAAAAGTGGCAATATCATGATCGTTGTTGGTTACCATGGATCGATATGCTTCGGTGGCGATTTCTTTCAGCTCTACTTTCACGCCAACAGCTTCCCAATAGTTCTTCACAAGGTTCATGGCATCGGATGTTACTGCTTGGATGGTGTAATTGATGAATATCACCAGCCGTTTGCCATCCGGGCGTAAACGCCAGCCATCTGCATCGCGTTTATCCAAACCCACCTTGTCCAGCAGTTCATTGGCTTTCTCGACATTATATTCAGTCATAAAAGTGTACCATTCGGGTTTGGCAAAGCTGGATGATGGGTGGATGGGGACGCCATTGGAAATTTCTTCACATTCACCAAAGCAAAGCACTTTGTTGAACTCGCTGCGATCCAGCGCCATCGACATCGCATATTTGAAATCGGTGTTGGAGAAAATTTCAGCTAAAACAGGATCTTTGTGCGTGGCATTAAAGCCGAGGTTGATACCATCTGTGCCAGATTCGACTAAGGATACCTTATATCCTCCATCAGCTTCGTGTTGTTTAAAGACGGGCACCGACGAAAATGATAAAGTTTGTGATTTGGCATCTACTTCTCCGTTGATGATTTTCAACTCTATCACCTGGGCGTCCTGGGTATAACTTTCACGAGTAGAATCAATATAGGGAAGCTGCTGCCCGGCTGTATCTACAGCAAAAAAATAAGGATTTGCGACCATGAGTTGATATTCTGTGGTTTCTTCCACCATTAAATAGGATTCCAGGCGGGGAACACCCAAGCGGTGTACGCTGTCTACCCATTCGCCGTGCCAGGTGAAAAAGTATTCAACCCAACTGGCAAACCCTTCATCAACCGCTTCTTTGTTAATGTCGGGATTATATTTAATGTGCTTGGATTCAAGATAGTGGCGAGGCGCAAAGGGTGTAATCCAGGTACTGGCAAGCCAATACATTAAACCAGGCGCGGCAGCAGCTGTCTTTATCACAAAGGTAACATCATCAATTTTTTCGATCTTGATCGGTTCGCCACCGAAAACCCAATAAGATGGAACTTCGGGGGTAAGCTCTTTATTCATCAGGATGTCTTCATACCAAAACATGACATCATCTGTGGTGAAAGGCTTGCCATCCGACCATTTATGCCCTTTACGCAGCGTGAAGGTGAACTCGGTTAATTCATCATTTACCGAGAAATCTTTTGCGACATAAGGGACAACCGTCTGCAGATCTTCGGCATAACGCACCAGGTTGGCATGGCGCACGCTCAGAAATTCGGAGTTGCCGCTTTCCGGACCAAGCGAAAGACCTTCAAACTGACCACCATATTTACCAATTTCATAATAAGGGACTTCCACCAGGGGATCTTCCGGGAGGCGCTGGCTAACATCTGTGGGGATATCGCCAAAGATTTCGATCAAACGCGGATCGATTTCACTTCTCCCGATTAATTGCAATTTACCGCCGGTTAATTCTTCTAACTCAGAAAGATTATATTGATTAGGGTATTTTCCAACGGGGATATTCTTGCGGTCTTGAGTAGTGATGGCGGGAATACTGGTTTCGAATGGGGGTTCACCTTCGGTTGGTGCTTCGGTTGCAGCCTCGACGGGTTGAGCAACTGACTCGGTGGATAATTCTTCTGCCGGGGGTAAGGTTGGTAGAGGTGTCGGTTCACCGCAGCTGGTTATTAATAGTGCGGTAACAATTAGGGCAATTACAATGACATGAAATTTATTGGATTTCATTATCTACTCCTTTAGATATGTTTATTGAAGAACCCGAGATCTAATTCTAATATTATTAATAATCGCAAAACCTCCTTTCCTTCTCAAGACCATATTATTTACACATCTGAGTCTAAAAGCCTCGCATCATAAACAAAACCTGCGGTAATGGCAAGCATTAATAAACCCTTCCCCCAAAATTACATCGATGATTTCTATTATGAATATTAATTTCATGTGAAAATATCAATGGTATTAACCACAATACCTAATAAGATTATAACAAATCATTTTTTATTTTTCAAGCTTTATTTTGTAAAATTATGGTAATCATATTGTAAAAACATGCCTTGACAAGCCTTTGATTTTCCTCTATACTATTGACAGGTATGGTGGTTAATACCTTATTGGTAGTTCAGATTTTTTATTCCCGATTCCCATTTTCCTTGTGTCCTAAGGAGCTCACTTTGGAGCCTGCAATCGCCCTCTTTGACTTAGATAGCGTTTTGGTTTACCCTGGCGGTTACCAGACCGCTTTTTTTCAAACAATTCGCCATATTTTAAAAGAAATTAATCTCGAGTATTTACTTCCTGGAGAAGAAATTTTTGATTTATTTGAAGCCAACGCAGTTACCAGTGAATGGGATAAAATCCCAATAACCCTGACAATCATCCTGGAAGCAATATTCCAAGAGCATCCCTGCCTTGTTGGCTCTGAAAATTTCCAAGCGGCGCTGCAATTGATAAAGGCGACCCGTCTGAGGCACATAAATATCGACTTCCCCGCTGCGATTTCAGCGATTTCTCACTCTTTCCGGCAAACCAATATTCCATCTCTTGGATTACTACAATCCATCCGAAATGAGCAGTTTGGCGAGCTTTTCAAACACTGGAAAACTTCTGCACTTCTGAGTGACCTTTTACAAACTACCCGGGATATTAACCAATCTTTTCCCAACCGTCTCTTCCAAAATTTTGTCCTTGGTTCCCAATTGTTCCAAAAGGTCTATCATCTCCCGATGGAAGTGGAAAGTGATTCATTGATGCTGCAGAATGATCGTGTGCTTATCTCACCCGAAGCTGCTGATCGTTTATCAAATTATTATAAAAATGGTCAATTATGGATTGCAGCATTAACCTTTCGTCCTTCTTTACCTCCCAGGGAGGTTCAGTTGACCGAAAATGGTTATCCGCCGGAAGCTGAAATGGCACTTAAGCGCCTAAAATTTCATACGATACCGCTTATAGGTTATGGTCGAATCTACTATCTTGCACAACACGTTCATACCACAGCTGATACGCTGATTAAACCCTCTCCTATTCAAGCATTGGCAGGCATTGCTGCTGCATGGTTGTGCAATGAATGGAAGGCTCTCACATGGGCATATGAAATCTACCATCATCCATCGTATGAAAAACGGAAGCTTCTGCCAACACATTTCCAGCTCCATGTTTTTGAGGACAGCACTCTGGGTATCTTGTCGAGCCGTTCGGCGGTTGAAATATTAGAAAAAAGGGGCTACCATATTGACCTTCATACATGGGGAATTTCTTCTACCCAAAGAAAAACCTACGCTCTCGAAGCAGCAGGAGTTCCTGTATTTTCTGATGTGAACGAAGCTGTTTCAAAGCTGCAAGATTTTCTGCCCAATGTGTCAACGTTATGACTTCGAATTGGGTTCAATTTTGATATAATCAAGCAGGCATTGTATCAAATTCAGCTTGACCCGGTGATGATAGTCAGATATGACAGGTAATAAATTACCCATTCATGAACAAATCCGCTCATATATTCATGCCAAAATCGTTTCTGGCGAATGGCCTTCTGGATATCAAATTCCTCCAGAAAGAGAATTGAGTGACTTGTTTCAGGTCAGCCGCGTAACTGTTCGCCAGGCATTGATCAATCTGGCTGCAGAGGGTCTGGTACGGCGCGTACAAGGTTTGGGAACTTTTGTCTCGATCCCCAAAATCGAGATGGTACAGGGAGAGTTAATCAGTATTACCACGTTAATGCAAAAACAAGGCAGAATTCCAGAGACCATTCTAACCAAGCTGCACCGCGAACCATTGAATGCTGTTAATGCTGAACTATTGGGTTACCCAATCGGCGAAGAAGTGTATGTGATTCAGCGCATCCGCCGGGCTAATGGCGTGAATGTGGTGATAGAAAATACCATGCTGCCTTACCGTAAATTGCCCGATATTGATAAATACGATCTGGTTGCCTCCTCAGTTTTTTCTTTAATGGCGGAAGTATATAACTATAGTGAGCTGATGGTTTATCAAACCATCGAAGCAGG
>JAAZNS010000075.1 GCA_012798185.1 Chloroflexota bacterium
GGCGTGGCAATTGCCACCTCTGGCCCTGGGGCAACAAATCTGGTGACCGGTATTGCTACCGCCATGATGGATTCCTCTCCGATTGTTTGCATCACTGGTCAGGTCGTATCTAATCTGATCGGCGGCGATGCATTTCAAGAAGTCGATGTAACCGGTATTACATTGCCAATAACTAAACATAACTACCTGGTGACGCGAGCCAGCGAAGTTGCTCAAACCGTGAGAGAAGCCTTCTACATAGCCCGCAGCGGGCGACCGGGACCGGTCTTGATCGATATATGCAAAGACGCTCAGGTGGAAAAAACCGAATTCATCTATCCTGAGCGTATAAATCTGGCGGGTTACAAACCTCCGAAATGCCCGGGTGAAGCCGATCTAAAACGGGCTGCTGAAATGATTTACCAGGCAAAAAAACCTGTAATCCTGGCAGGGCAGGGGATAAAAATTTCCAAGGCATCAAATGTGTTGCGAAAACTGGCAGAAACAGCCAATATTCCTGTTGCTATGACACTCTTAGGCTTAGGAGCTTTTCCGTCTTCACATCCGTTATCACTGGGCATGATGGGCATGCATGGTGAAGCCTATTGTAATATGGCAATCCAAAACTCCGATCTGATCATTGCCTTAGGTATGCGTTTCGATGACCGGGTTACAGGCAGTCTGCACACTTATGCCCCAAAGGCGCGCAAAATTCATGTCGAGATCGATCCTTCGGAAGTTCATAAAAATGTTCAGATAGATTTACCCCTGGTGGGCGATTTAAATACCACCTTAAATGCGTTGTTACCGCTGGTGAAAGAGAAATCGAACACAAGCTGGAATTCCGATATCGAGAATTGGCGGAACGAATCTAGGATGCGCGATATCCTCTCGCAGCCAAAAAATGGTAAGTTATACGCCGCTCAGGTGATCCACGAAATATGGCAGGCAACGCATGATGAAGTTATGGTGACTACCGGAGTAGGGCAGCACCAAATGTGGTCGGCGCAATATTATCCTGTTGAAAAACCGCAACAATTGATTACCTCCGGCGGTGCGGGAACTATGGGTTTTGGTTTGCCTTCTGCCATTGGCGTCTGGTTTGCTAATCGGGATTCAGAAGTATGGGTGATCGATGGAGATGGCAGTTTTCAAATGACCCAGGCAGAATTATCCACTGCAATTCAAGAGAAGGCGAATGTTAAAGTGGCGATTATGAACAATCACTTTCTAGGGATGGTGCGGCAGTGGCAGGAATTTTTCTTCGAAAGCCGATATGTAGGCACGCCTTTAAGAGGACCAGATTTCACCATGATCGCAGCGGCGCATGGCATTCCCGCCAGGTGTATTACACGTCATGATGAAGTGCAGGATGCAATTGCTTTTGCCCGTCAAACACCCGGACCAGTGGTGCTCGATTTTCGGGTGGTTAAAGAGGATGCCGTTTATCCGATGGTGCCTGCCGGTGCAGCTTTGGATGAGATGATCCGCCGTCCCATTCCGCCTGGCGATAATTTTGCAAAGGTAGATTTTGAGAAAGTAGCGGTGTAAGCGCGCGAGAAATCTTTTTTAGGAGATCGGCATGCAACATACTCTAATTGCCCTCGTTGAGAATAAACCCGGTGTTTTGAACCGTGTGGCTTCATTATTCCGCCGTCGAAATTTCAATATCGAATCGCTCAATGTCGGTCGAACCGAAAAACCAGAGATTTCACGCATGACCATCGTAGTAGACAGTGAAATTAACAAAGCCAGCCAGGTTGAAGCTCACCTGTATAAATTGGTCAATGTAATCGATGTGCAGGATTTAACCAATCAGCCGGCAGTTTCGCGTGATTTGGCTTTGATTAAAGTTCAAGCAAACCAGGATAAACGCGCTGAGGTGGCAAACCTGGCATCGATATTTCGCGGCAGGATCGTTGATGTGGCTGAGGAGACGGTGATCGTGGAAGTGACAGGCACAGAGGATAAGATCGAAAGCCTCGTTGAGTTGCTCAGGCCGCTGGGTATTGTGGAAATGGTGCGCACAGGAAAAGTGGCAATGATGCGCGGCAATTCTTCAGGAGTGCGGTATTCCCCAGGCGCAAATGGGAATGATTACTATGTAGCAGAAGATGAAGTTTAATCCATTACATTGGAGATTATTAAAAATGGCAGTAATTTATTATGATAAAGATGCAGATCCATCTCGGATAAAAAAAGCCAAGGTAGCAATAATCGGTTTTGGCTCGCAAGGTCATGCGCATGCATTGAATTTGCAAGACAGCGGTGTTAGTGTTCGCGTGGGGCTGCGTCCTGGCAGTAAAAATTGGGAAAAAGCAGCTTCTCAGGGGTTAAAAGTTAGCCCGGTGGATGAAGCAGCAGCCTGGGCAGACATGGTGATGATTTTAGCACCCGATACGGTGCAGGCGGATATATATCAGGAATCCATTGCCCCAACGATGAAAGCTGGAAAAACCCTATTGTTTGCTCATGGTTTCAATATTCGCTACAAAACGATTGTGCCTCCAGCCGATGTGGATGTGAGTATGGTTGCACCAAAAGCGCCTGGTCACCGGGTACGTGAGGTCTTCCAGGAAGGCGGTGGTACACCTTCGCTGCTTGCTGTTCATCAAGATGCCAGCGGTGAAGCAAAAGCCAATGCCCTTTCATATGCATATGCGTTAGGTGCCACCCGTGCTGGTGTTCTGGAAACCACCTTCACCGAAGAAACCGAAACTGATTTATTTGGAGAACAGGCTGTATTGTGCGGGGGTGTCACCGCTTTAGTCAAGGCTGGCTTTGAAACCCTTGTGGAAGCTGGTTACCAGCCCGAGCTTGCGTATTTCGAATGCCTGCACGAGCTTAAATTGATTGTCGATCTAATGTATCGCGGGGGGATGAATTATATGCGTTATTCCGTTTCCGACACGGCTGAGCAGGGTGATTACATAGCTGGTCCAAAATTGATCACCGAAGAGACAAAGCATGTGATGTCGGAGTTATTAAAAGACATTCAAGATGGCAGTTTTGCCCAAGCCTGGATTGAGGAAAATCGGCAAGGGCGTCCCAATTTCAATAAGAACCGGCGATTGAAACAAGATCACTTGATTGAAAAGGTAGGTGCTGAACTGCGTCAGATGATGCCCTTTATTCAGCCAGTTACCATAAAACCCGGTGATTAATCATATTTATCAAGAGGCTTCTATGAGACAAAATTACCTGCGCATTTTCGATACAACCCTTCGTGATGGCGAACAATCTCCTGGCGCCAGCCTTACTTCAGCCGAAAAACTAGAGATTGCTCGCGCTCTTGCGCGTCTTGGCGTCGATGTTATGGAAGCCGGATTTCCGGCTGCTTCACCGGATGACCTTGAAGCAGTGCGGCGTATTGCTATCGAAGTTGGCAATCCCGCGCCGGGCAGCAGCGGTATATATAATCACACACCGGTGATATGCGGCTTGGCGAGAGCGAACAAGCGCGATATCGATGCTGCCTGGCAGGCGGTGCAATATGCTGCTCACCCTCGTATCCATACATTTATTGCGACTTCTCCAATTCACATGGAATATAAGTTACATATGTCTCCTGAGCAAGTTTTGGAAAAAGTACGGGAGATGGTGGCGTATGCTCATTCTCTTTGCGAAGATATCGAATTTTCACCTGAGGACGCAGCGCGAAGCGAACCCGATTTTCTTTATCAGGTGCTTGGTGAAGCCATCGCTGCCGGGGCAACCACCTTGAATATACCAGATACAGTGGGCTATTCCACGCCGGAAGAATTTGGAGCACTCATTTCGGGCATTATTGCCAATACACCCGGTATCGAGAAAGCTGTTGTATCGGTGCATTGTCATAATGATCTGGGTTTGGCTACCGCCAACACAATCGCTGGCTTAAAAGCCGGCGCCCGTCAGGCAGAAGTAACGATCAATGGCATCGGTGAACGAGCAGGGAATACCTCACTGGAGGAAGTAGTGATGACCTTGCATACCCGCCGGGCGGTGTTTGGATTGGAAACCGGCATCGATACGACCCAAATCACCCGCGTTAGCCGGATGGTATCTAATTATACGGGGATCCCGGTTCAACCCAACAAAGCGGTGGTCGGTGCCAATGCTTTTGCGCATGAGGCAGGTATTCATCAAGATGGAATGCTCAAACATCATAATACCTACGAAATCATGCGCCCGGAAACGGTGGGTATAAGCCAATCCCGGCTGGTAATGGGTAAGCATTCGGGACGGCACGCCCTCAAAGTACGCTTACAGGAACTGGGATACGAACTTTCTGATGATGAGTTGATCCAGGCTTTCGACCGGTTTAAGGTATTAGCTGACAAAAAGAAAGAAGTAACCGATGCAGATCTTGAAGCACTCATTGAAGATCAGGTTTCTCTTTCAGAAGAAATTTACAGCCTGGATGGATTACAGGTAACCTGCGGAACCATCGGTATGCCCACTGCCAGTGTACGGCTGCGTGGACCCGATGGGGCAATGCATGTTCATGCAGCAGTAGGAACAGGACCTGTGCATGCTGCTTATAAAGCCATCGATGCGATTGTAGGTGTGGAAAACGATCTGGTAGAGTTCAATATCCATGCAGTGACTGAGGGAATCGATGCTTTGGGAGAAGTGACCGTACGCTTAATGGCGCAAAACGGCACTTCGCATCACCGCACCTCACCTCAAAGTGAAACCTTACAATCGAAAACCTATGGCGGATATGGCGCCGATACCGATATCGTAGTCGCCTCTGTTAAAGCTTATCTGGCTGCATTAAATAAAGTGTTGATTTCCCGTAGCCATTTAGCGGAACAAGAAGTATCAAAGACGGAGTTAATGACCGCTTAATGATAAGGAGCAACCAATGTTATCAAATACATCACCCAACTCTATGCCTGGAAAGGCTTATGCAAAGCCATCGAAAACAGTTATTGAAACTGCTATGGCGGAAACATCAACAGATACCGAAATTTATAATGATGTAACCGAAAAAAATAAATCGATTGATTTATCTTCCGAGATGGTTGAAAAACCTTTCGATAATTTGAGCAATCCTCAGGGTTACACCTTTTTTTCGCCATTCTAAGATACTGATGAATTCACCGCGCACGCTTTTTCAAAAAATTTGGGATGAGCACATTGTTTTTCAGGAAAAGGATCATCCTGCTATCCTATATATTGATCTGCATTTAGTCCATGAAGTCACCTCCCCCCAGGCATTTCAAGGCTTGAGGGATAAAGGATTAAGGGTGCGCAGACCCGATTTGACATTAGCAACCATTGATCATTCTTCTCCGACGATTAATCTTTCACTGGATAGTGTGGATATCTTAGCCGCGAAGCAGGTGCGCACCATGCAAAAAAATTGCTCAGATTTTGGCATTCCTTTGTTAGGATTGGATCATCCTCAACGGGGTATTGTCCATGTGATTGGTCCAGAATTAGGCTATACCCAGCCAGGTATGACCATTGTTTGCGGCGACAGCCACACAGCCACTCACGGCGCTTTTGGGGCTTTAGCGTTTGGTATTGGCACCAGTGAAGTTGAACATGTTTTGGCATCGCAATGCCTGGTGCAATACCAACCGAAGTCGTTTTGCGTGACCTTCGACGGAAAACTCTCGAAAGGTGTAACCGCAAAGGATATGATTCTGGCGCTAATTGCGACCATTGGGGTGGGGGGTGGAACAGGACATGTGATTGAGTATCGCGGTTCTGCTGTTTGCAGCCTGGATATGGATGCCAGAATGACTTTATGCAATATGAGCATCGAAGCGGGAGCGCGGGCAGGCATGATAGCACCCGATGAGGTTACTTTTGAGTATATGACAGGCCTTCCGCATGCACCGCAGGGCAGAGCCTGGGAGGCAGCACTAAAAAAGTGGCAAAAATTAACCAGTGATGAAACGGCATGTTTCGATAAATCGTTAATGCTCGATGCCTCGAAGATTGAACCGATGATTACTTACGGAACGAATCCTTCCATGGGTCAGGCGGTAAATCAGCCGATACCCGATCCTGCCGCAGAGAAAGATGCTGGACGACGCCGTGCATTAGAAAATGCACTTACCTATATGGATCTTCAGCCCGGCAAGAGTCTATTAGGGCACCCGATAGATGTGGTATTTATTGGCAGCTGCACAAATGGCAGATTACAGGATTTACGCCAGGCTGCCCAAATAATCAAAGGGAGAAAAATCGCTGAGAATGTCCGCGTGTTAGTGGTTCCCGGTTCCGAAGGAGTCCGCCGGCAGGCAGAAGCAGAGGGTTTGCATACCATATTCAAAGACGCCGGAGCAGAATGGCGCTTTCCTGGATGCAGCATGTGTATTGCCATGAATGGCGATGAGTTACTCCCAGGACAATATGCTGTAAGCACTAGTAATCGTAATTTTGAAAACCGCCAGGGCATTAATGGACGTACGTTTCTAGCCAGCCCTCTAACAGCAGCCGCAGCGGCAGTAAAAGGCTGTATCACTGATCCGAGGTTGATTTAACATGCAACCTTTAGAGAAATTATATTCTTGCTTAATCCCTTTACCATATTCGAATGTCGATACCGACCAGATAATACCAGCGCGGTATCTTAAGGTCACTGATAAATCGGGTTTAGCAGAGGGGTTGTTCTACAGTTGGCGTTATACCTTAGAAGGGAAACCCAACCCGCATTTCCCGCTCAATCAAAAAGCAGCCAAAGGATGCTCGATTTTAATTGCCGGAGATAACTTTGGCAGCGGTTCTTCCCGGGAACATGCCCCCTGGGCATTATTAGGGTGGGGGATACGAGCGGTCATCTCGACTTCGATTGCCGATATTTTTCGCAGCAATGCTTTGAAAAATGGGTTGCTTCCAATCGTAGTCAATAAACAATTTCATGAACGACTCTTCGATCTGGCAGACGCATGGTTCAACTCGATTGAGGAATGGTCGAATTCACAAGAACCGTTATTGAAATATGGCGTGATTATCTCCATAAGGGATCAATGCATTACACTGCCAGATGGCAGTAAGGCAAATTTCGATTTGGATCCATTTAGCAAAACTTGCTTGTTGCAGGGTATTGATGTTTTAGGATATTTAATGAAACACGAAGATAAAATTACAACTTTCGAAAATAGAAAACTCGCATCTTAAAGGAGTTCCCCCACGTATGAGCGTCTCTGGTACTGCTTCGCATATCTTTCTTTATGATACAACCTTACGTGATGGTTCTCAGCGCGAAGGTATTTCATTCTCCTTGGAAGATAAATTAAAAATCACCCGCCGCTTGGATGAATTCGGTATTCATTACATCGAAGGAGGATGGCCGGGTTCAAACCCCAAAGACGAAGCTTATTTTAATAAAGTAGCGCAATTGAAACTCAAGAATGCAAAAATTGCTGCATTTGGCAGTACTACTCGCAAGGATACCGCGCCTCAAGATGATGCAAATATCCAGGCGTTGTTGGCTGCAAATACACCGGTGGTCACCCTGGTGGGAAAATCCTGGGATTTTCATGTGACTCATGTGCTTGAAACCAGCCTGGAAGAAAATTTAGAGATGATTCGCAGCAGTGTTGCTTTTATGAAAAAACAAGGCAAAGAAGTGATCTATGATGGCGAGCATTTCTTTGATGGATATAAAGCTAACCCTGATTATGCTCTGGCGACCTTTTTAGCGGCTCAAGAAGGAGGCGCCGATATATTGGTTTTATGTGAAACCAATGGCGGATGCCTTCCCTGGGAAGTTGAAGCGATTACGCGTACCGTAAAATCGAAGGTCCAAACGCCTTTAGGCGTGCATGCCCACAACGATTGCGGCTGCGGGGTGGCTAACAGCTTGGCAGCAGTATATGCCGGCGCCGTTCAAGTACAGGGTACGATTAATGGATATGGTGAGCGGGTGGGAAACGCCGATTTATGCGCTGTAA
>JAAZNS010000076.1 GCA_012798185.1 Chloroflexota bacterium
CAGCCTCCTCGATTTCGGCAGGAATATTTTGCAGCACGGTTACATACAACAACATATGAAATCCGAAATATTTCCAGCTGAGCACAACGAAGATGCAAAGCAGGACTGTTCTCGTATCGGCTAACCAGGGGAAAGGTTTCATGCCCGGAATGAGGATTAATAATGCGTTGATAAACCCGCGTTCAGGATCGGGATTGAAAAGCCCCAACCACATGATGGCTGTAATAACTTCTGAAAAGACATACGGCATAAAAAAAATCGACCGAAAAAAAGCCTTTCCTGGCAAATCACGTCCTACAAGGATCGCCAGCAGCAAGGAAAGGGGTAACTGCAAGACTAGAGAAAGTACAACGATGATGAGATTGTTACGAACTGCAATAAGGAAGACCCGGTCTGTCAAGATACGCTTATAGTTATCCAGGGCAACATAATCGACTGCAGGTCCTAAGCCTTTCCAATTAAAAAAACTGTAATAGATAGAATGGAAAATTGGATAAATGACAAAAACAAGAAAAATTACTGTTGAAGGCAGCAGGAATAAAAAGATGATAAGTTTTTCTTCAAAACTGCGGGCGGAGCGTATTTCTTGACTGCCGAGGGGAAGGGCTTTTTCTGAAGAAGCGGTGACCATAGTGCTTTTCTTTCTCTCTTCGAAAAAAGTGCGGAGATCGAGAAAAAACGATCTCAATCCCCGCACTTTATTGTGAAAGGGTAGTTTACTTTAATTCTAACGCTGCAGATTCTTCGATCATCGCAGCTGCTTCTTCAGGTGTTAATGTGCCGGCAAAAAGCCCTTGGACAGCGTCATTGACAACGCCGCCCACGGCTGGCGGCATAGCTTGGTCGTAATACAATTGGAAGTATTTCGCAGCTGCCGCACCTTTTTGAACAAGCAAAAGCATTGGATCGGTTAAGCCAACTTCAGCGCCTTTAACAACAGGAACCGATAAACCGATTTGAGCTTGAGCGATCTGCGATTCTTTACTGCTGATATACTTGAGGAAATCAACCGCCTCAGGTTCAGCGTCCTTGCCAATGACAAAACCATTGCCGCCGCCCAGCGCATCGGCGGGATCACCGGCACCGCCTTCAACTGCCGGGAAGGGGAACCAACCCAGTTTATCGCCTAACCCTTGTTTGTCTACACTGGCGTCTTTAAATGCTCCCGGCGCCCATTGACCCATCAGGTCCATTGCTGCTTTGCTGGTTGCCATCACCACCTGTTCATCCGGCCAGGTGGCTCCCAGGAAACCATCCTGGAAAGGCTCGAGGGCTACAAGTTCAAGAAGTTTCCTACCAGCCTCTACAAAGGGTTCATCGGTAAAAGCACCTTTACGGCTATAAGCTGCATCGAAGGCTGCCTGCCCGCCAACTCGCACAGCCAGGTATTCCCAGTAGAAAGCACCAGGCCATTTATCACCTTCGCCCAATGCAATTGGGGTGATCCCTGCTGCTTTTAATTTTTTAACCACTTCGAGGAATTCACTCCAGGTGGCAGGCGGTGTTTCGATCCCTGCTTGAGCGAACAAGTCTTTGTTATACCAAAATCCAACAGCGCCCATATCACGCGGTACGCCATAATATTTTCCTTCAAAACTGAATACACCCAAAGCGCCGGGTGAGAAGGTGTCTTTCCAACCGTCTTTCTCCAGATCAGCGGTAATATCCTTAAGCAATCCGGCTTTTGCGTATTCGTTCATACCGCCGCCGCCCCAGCTTTGGAATATATCTGGAGGATTCCCCGATTGCATCACTGTGGCTATTTTTGTTTTGAAGGCTTCGTTTTCAAGCACAGTGATCTCGATGGTTACATTAGGGTGATCTGCCATATATTGATCTGCCATACTCTGCCAGAGCGCTTTTTGATCATCGGCAACCTGAATATGCCACCATGTGATCGTTACCTTGGGAAGTTCAGCAGCTGTTGGCTCAGGCGGAGCCTCGGTTGGTTCGGCAGGTGGTTGAGTGGGGGCAGGTTTTGTAGGTTCGACAGCTGCAGGTGCCTCCTCAGTGGGAGCAGGGGTTGCTGGAGCTGCGCAGCCACTCAACGCAAATACTGCAATGAGCAAAACACTGATGATTGTAAAAAATTTTTGGGACATTTTTTCTTCTCCTTTGAGAAAAAAACAGATCGATCATTTGATTCATTGAGATATTAGAAAATTGGTTTATTAGCGTATAATTTAATTGTGTGGATACTCCTTTCTCAAGTCAGGACCTCACACATCGCAGGCAGGGTTGGGTGACTTCGACGGTTAACCAACCCTGTCTCTTGGGGATGAGGTTGAACTGCGAATAATTAACTCGGTAGGTAATTCTATTCGGCTGCTGTCTTTCTCACCATTTTTCAAGATGTTGATCAACATTTGTGCTGCAACTCTGCCCATTTGTTCAAGCGGCTGCTGCACAGTGGTTAATGGCGGGTATACCATTGCAGATTGAGGAATATTATCGAATCCTACGATTGAAATATCATCTGGAATGCGTAACCCTCGATTACGCACTGCATCCATTACGCCCATAGCCATAACATCGTTGGATGCAAAAATAGCGGTTGGAGGATTTTTTAAATCTAAAAGTGCACATGCACCGGCATATCCATCGGGTTGAAAAAAATTCCCTTCATAAATTAATTCTGCAGCTTCGGGGATGTGGTTGGTGCGCAGTGCAGAACGATACCCTTTAAGCCGGTCTTCAGCGCAGCCAAGGTCCATCGATCCGGTGATAAAGCCGATTCGTTTATGACCAAGCTGGATAAGATATTCGGTAGCGGTATAAGCGCCTTGCCAATTGGTTGCACCAACAGCCGGGCAATTTTCAACAGTTCCTTGATGATCAATAAGAACAAAGGGAAAATTCCGACGAGTGAGTGTCTCGATGTAATCGACAGGATTGCGGGGTAAAACTAACAGCAAACCATCCACCATACCACGGGCGAGGTTAGCGACATAATTCGCTTCTTTTGCAGCAGTACGGTGAGTAGTGTAGAGGATAAGATCCATCTCAGACCAACTCAATTCGGTATCGATTCCCCGGATGATTTCGCCGATATAACCTGTACCTAAATCGGGGACAAGTAAACCAATCGTATTCGATTTACCTCCCGCCAGACTGCGTGCTTGCCGGTTGGCAACATAGCCTAAACGCTGCATAGCAGAAAGCACCCGGTCTCTGGTTTCCGATTTCACATGGATATCATGATTAATAACCCGCGATACTGTAGCGAAAGAGACACCTGCTTCAGCTGCCACCTCGAAAATTGTAATTTTTGGGGAGGATTTTTCGTTCTTTGTCATGTAAGCGCTTGCACGAATTTGTCGAAATTTGTAGTTAGAACAAGTTTGTTGTTCATTATGTATCCATAAAATCACGATTCAAGGTAATTTATTAGTTAGTTATTCATACTAATCATAATAATTTTCCCCAGTTAGAATGAGATTTCTAACTTTGTTATGTAAGCGTTTACATGAACATGATAGCATAAACACCGGTGTGAGTCAAGAACATTGCTCGATTTTTAATCTGTTCAGTCGGAAATAATCAGACTATTATTATCTGGAAACAGCGGAGAAGTATTTTGTATTAATTATTCTGTAAAGCAGCCCAAGAAGCTACACCAATAACTCCAGCATTATTTCCCAACTCGGATGGAACAATTTCAACCTGCTCAACAGGCATAATATGGACAATGGATTTTACGGTTCGCCGAATTGGCTCGAGAAGCAAATCGCCGGCTTGGGCGACACCGCCGCCAATAATTACCCGCCGGGGCCCGATGGAAGAGCAAATATTTGCCACTGCGTTTCCTATATATAAGCCTGCCTTATCGTAAATATCTTTGGCAATTTCATCCCCTTCCATGGCTGCCCGTGCAATCAATTCGGGTGTAATCCGGTTTAGGTCGAACTCGGAAAGCTCCCCAATCCGTGTTGTCAGCCCCTGGGTGACAGCTTTCATACCCATGGCTGAAATGGCTGGTCCGGATGCAAAAGCTTCCACGCAGCCCAGTCTACCGCATCCACACCGCGGACCGTTAAAATCTATGCTCATGTGACCTAATTCTCCACCTGTGCCACCGATTCCTAAGTGGAGTTGTCCATTGATTACCAGCCCTCCTCCAATCCCAGTTCCTATAGCAAAGACAGCAATGGTATCCACACCTCTGCCTGCGCCAAACCGCCATTCTCCAAAAGTGATTGATCGAACATCATTAAGTAATACGGTTGGGAGACCGGTAAGACGTGTAATGGTACTGCGGAGTGGGACATGCGGCCAGGTTCCCGGCAGGTTGGGGAGGAATAAGGTTTCTCCTTTTTCAAGATCTAACGTGCCTGGCACACCAATTCCAATACCGCCAATATTTTTGAGTGATATTCCAGAAGACTGAATTACATTTAAAAATAATTCACCCATGCGGTTCATGACGGCATTATGACCTTCTCGCGCTAAAGTCGGTACACTCGACTGGTACATTACCTCACCTGTTTCGATATCTACTATAGCAGCACGCAGGTTTGTTCCACCTAAGTCACACCCGATGAATTTTTTCATAATCGATTATCCATTCTTATGTGTGTGTTATTCAATCAATATTCATCAATTTGAAATAATAATCAAAACATCAGCAAGACACATAGGAATTCATTATGAAAGCATGATTACTCAGGCGATAGGGAGAGAGCCCTGAAAATGAGGTGTTTTTGGGTGAGCAACACCCATAAACACCTCATATCCGCAAATTCACCCAAGCTGGCTGAGTAGTTGCCAATTTCTTAATGAAAATATGGTTTGAGGAGATCGCGCGAGAGATAGAAGCCTCGTTTAACCAAATTTTCATCCCCTTCAAAAGCCCGATCTTCATGTTCGATGCTAACCACATAATCATAACCAACGGCAGTCAGTGCGGCAAAAAATTTACCCCAGTCCATATCGCCCAAGCCGGGTAAACGTGGAACCTGCCAGCCCATGCCTTGGGATAGAACACCGTGGTTATATAATCCTTCGCGATCGATATGTAAATCTTTTGCGTGGACATGGAAGATTTTTGAGGCAAATTCGTGTACTACACGCTCATAATCGATCATTTGCAGAATCAGGTGGGATGGATCAAGATTCAAACCAAAATTATCATCCGGGATGATTTCCCACATCTTTCGCCATATTGCAGGTGTGCTGGCAAGATTATTCCCTCCAGGCCATTCGTCATATGAGAAAATCATGGGACAGTTTTCAATCGCGATCTTCACATTGTGTTCTTGGGCAAATTTAACTATGGGAGGCCAAATTTTGGCATATTCTTCAAGGTTTTGTGGTACGGTTTTGTTTTTGTCTTTTCCAATAAAGGTACCGACGATGGGAACTTCGAGTAAAGCAGCTGCTTCTATTACCTTTTTCAAATGCGCAATCACTGTATTACGATGCTCTACATCTGGGTGGAGCGGGTTTGGATAATAACCAAGCGAAGATATGGTTAATCCATAATCATCTAACATTTTTCGAATTTGTTTGGCTTGAGTTTTGTTCAGTTCCGTGACATTTATGTGAGTGACACCTGCATACCGGCGCGTTGCTTTCTCGAGCGGCCAACAAGCAATTTCAATTGCCTGGAAACCGCTTTCCGCTCCCCATTGTGCAGCTTGTTCGAGAGTATTAGTTGGTAAAGCAGCAGTGAAAAATCCGAGTTTCATGGCTACCTCCAGTTGATACTAAATTTGGTTTATTTTACTTTTACCCATTTGCCTTCTTCTGCAGAACGCTTTATTGCTTCGCAAAGCAGCATTTCATAGTGTCCATCGGCAAAAGTTGGAAAGTCTGGTGTTTTTGTATAGTCACCATTAAATATATAGCTATACACTTTGGTATATAGTTGCTTGAAAGTGTCGGGAAAACCTTCATTATGGCCTCCCGGATAAGATGCTGTGGAGCGAGCTTCCGGTGAGAGCAGGGATGGGTCTTTAAGCAGGATTTGGTTTGGCTCTGTTCGGTGACCAATCCAAAGTTCATTGGGTCTCTCTGAATCCCATCCCAAAGAAGATTTTGCGCCATTAATTTCAAAGAAAAGCCGATTTTTCCGCCCTGATGAAATTTGGGAGACGGTCAATACACCGCGCACACCATTTTCATAATGGAGCAATATCGTGGCATAATCCTCGGTATGAATAGGTTGATCGATATAATCTTCAGCTTGCAATAATTTCCCGGTAAAAGTTTCTAGGGGTTTAGCTGGTTTTTTCCGGATTGGATAAAAGGTTTTAAAATCAGCGAAAACTTCCTCGATTTTTAATCCAGTGATGAAAGTAAGTAAATCAAGCCAATGAGATCCAATATCGCCGACGGCGCGTAAGCTGCCACCCAAACTAGGATCGAGCCGCCAATTCCAATCGGTGGGGAAGAGCAGCCAATCTTGCAAATAGGAGCCTTGCAAAATAAATAAATCGCCCAATTCCCCGCTTTGAACCATACTGCGTGCATGCTGTACCATTGGGTACATACGAATATTGAAGTTTACCACATTGACTAAATTTCTTTCAGCAGCGATTCTGACCAATTCGCCGGATTCTTGTTCGTTTAACGCCAGAGGTTTTTCACAAATGACATGCTTACCAGCTAATAGTGCTGCTTTCGCATGAGGAAAGTGTAAATAATTGGGCGTCGCAAGATGAACCACATTAATTTCTGGGTTGGTGAGCATTTCTTCTAAGGAGCCATAAGCGTTAGGAATATTTAATTCCTTTGCTTTTTGCACAGCTAATTCTGCTGTCAGCTCAGCTAAGCCGAGCGGTTGCATGCCAATGCGGCGTAACCCTTCAACATGTGCTGGTCCGATAAAACCTGTTCCAGCTACACCGATACCGATGGTTTGCTTGGTAAGTTTTTTTTGCATAATTTATTCTCCTCAACAACACTAAGTCAATTTTCGGGCAGCATATTTTTTTCGAGCGTGTTGAAAAAGTTTTCTTTTCAAGCAATATGATTGGGTATGGTGTTGTCCTAAAAGTCGATTTTGTCATGTTGAGCGCAGCGAAACATCTTTTTTTATAATGAAAAAGCCTTTCGCTTTGCTCAGGGTGACAGCTTATTTTTAGGACAGCCTCATATCGCCCTGATATTTTTCAAAATTAATGTTTTTCAACACTTCATGTACTATTGTGCTTGGCGTGCTTTGAATTCATCCAAGATTGCTGCAGTGGCTGTTGCGCCACAACGGGTTGCGCCTGCATCGATGACATCCAGCAGGGCGGATAACGTGCGGACACCTCCTGCTGCTTTAACTTGAACTTTCTCACTGACATTGGCGCGCATCAGACGCAAATCCTCCAAAGTGGCGCCGCTGGGAGCAAAACCAGTTGATGTCTTTACCCAATCAGCGCCAGCTTGCTCGCTCAGTTTGCACGCCAATATTTTTTCTTCATCAGATAAATATGCATTCTCAAGGATTACTTTTACTTTTGCCCCGCGGGAATGGGCAAGGTCACATACAGCTTTGATATCATCTCGGACATAATCTGATTTTCCTGAGCGTAATTGCCCAATATTCAATACCATATCCAGCTCAACCGCGCCGTCATCGATAGCTTGTTGAGCTTCGGCGACTTTTATGGCAGTTAGGTTGCTCCCATGCGGGAAACCAATTACCGTGCTTACCATGACATCTGAATTTTTAAGCAGTTCCTTGGATAATTTAACATGACAAGGTTTAACGCATACGGTCGCGGTATGATAACGGGCTGCTAATTCACAGCCCGCAATGACATCTGCCTCGGTTAATTCGGGACGTAATAGGGAATGATCGATAACCTTGGCAAGTTGTTCGTAGGTAATATTTTTACTGTTAAGGATCGTCATGATTTCTCCGGTTTGGGTTTATATCTTTTTCCAAAGATCGATCGGTTTACTTACTTTTGGAGGATCGTATGGGAATTTGATTTTTCGTTCTTCACCAGCCGATTGATATGCCGCATACATGATTTTCAAGACTTCGCGGCCATCTTCACCTGTTTCCATACAAGTGACTTTTCCAAGCACACTATCGATGAAGTGCTGCATTTCTTGGGGGAAACCGTAGTTCCAAATTTCTTCAAACATGGTGAAGGTGTAACCTCTGGTTTGACCGGCTTTTTCTACTGCATATCCATAACCTTCTTCGGAATAAGTTAGCAAGGAACTTCCCCGCAATAAATCGGCGCGCGTATGTCCCTTTGTTCCATATATTTCACAACGATCATCCACACCCCCCCCTTTTGCCCAACTGTTCTCGATCATAGCAATTTTATTTCCCTCATATTCGATGATGGCATAGGAGTGATCTTCGCCTTGTGTGCGCCCCTTATGAACGAAAGTTCCCATAAAAGCTGTAACACTCTTCACTTTTGGCTTGCCTAATACCCAGCGGGTATACTCGATGGAATGACAGCCCATATCCAGCATTACGCCGCCGCCAGAACGATTCACATCCCAAAACCAGGGCATATGCGGGCCGGGATGTTCTTCGGATTGTTTGGCAAGGAAGGGTTCCCCAATAGCGCCTTCATCCACTAAGGTCTTTGCACGCACATATTTTGGAGCAAAAAGCAGTTCTTCAGCATACATGAGCAAAACGCCGGCTTTTTTGCAGGTTTCAATCATTTCGTCTGCTTCTTCAAGTGTCACACATAATGGTTTTTCGATGATGACATGTTTTCCGGCTTTTGCCGCAGCAACTACCGCAGCGCAGTGCAAGTCATTGGGGATGCCAATATCCACCACATCGATTTCTTTGTCTTTGAGCATTTCATGGTAATTATTGTAGGCTTTTGGAATGCCCCGCTCTTTAGCAAATTTACTTGCATTATTTGGACTGGATACAGCCACTACTTCTGCATTTTTTACCCATCCTTTGAAAGCAGCGTGGTGAATATCACCAACAAAGCCTGTTCCGATGATGCCGACTTTTATAGTTTTATCCATATCTCACTCCAATCATTATTTAATCGTCTTAGGATTTTTCTTTTGTGAATATTAAGTCAGTAATATAAAATTGATTACTCATGAAACTGAATTTTATTAATACAGATCGTGAATGCCGAAAAGTCCTAATCTCAAGATGATGAAAAAATTATTGCCGTAAACCTCTCTGGCGGCCGTAAATCGAGATTAATACCAAAAGCGTTGCTCCCAGCACCATGCGGCGGACTGAATCGGGCATTTGCATTGTGGTTAGCAAACTGGTAATCAGTGTTAGTACAATTGCACCAGCCATTGATCCCCAATAGCTGCCTTTGCCGCCAGAGAGTAATGTTCCGCCTACAGCCACTGCAGCGATAGAAGGAAATAAATAAGGCTGCCCAAGTTGAATTAGAACAACGCCGGTATTGCCTACTAACAAGAAACCGCCAAAACCCGCTAATGCGCCAGCTAATGTATATGTTGCTAAATTCATTCCGGTAACATTAACGCCTGAAAGTGTAGCAGTGACCCGGTTAACCCCAATGGCAAATAGATTTTTACCAAAGGTGGTGCGTTCGAGCAGCAGCCACATTAACACACCAAATATTACCCAAATGACGATTGCTCCGGGAATGGGGATAGCCTGAGATATCGGGCGGGCTATAATGCGGGTCATGATAGGTGCTACTTTCCCACTGACATTGCCATGATTGACAACGATAATTGCCCCGGTAACAACACCAGACATGCCTAAAGTCATGACAAAAGGAGAGATTTTCAAGAAAGTGACACCAATCCCGTTTATCAATCCAATTATTGCCCCTACGGCAAAGGAGATAAGTAATGCTGCGAGGACTTTATCATCCTGACCGTTCACATAAACGTAGGTTAAGATAGCGGTAAGTGTGACGACTGATCCAGCTGATAGATCTATGCCTTCGAAACCGCTGATGATGACTAGAGTTTGACCAGCGGCAATAACACCCAAAAATACTGCTAATCTAACAATGTTAGTCGCTTGAGATCTGGCTATATCTAAATTACTGCCAAATCCATTGGGTAATAATCCGGATAATATGAACAAAATGACAGCCAGGATCAAGGCTGCTACTGGAGGGGAGAGGTGAAAGCGTCTCATGGTCCACTCCTTCTGAGCAGGTTAATAATGCCAGGAGCAGCCAGTGCAATAACGATAATTGTAGCTTTGACAAGGGTCTCCCACCAGGTGTTGATATGCGCAAATGATATGATATTTTGGATAATGCTCAGGGTAATTGCACCCATTACTGGACCTGTCACCCCGCCAATGCCCCCGCTGAATGAATTTCCGCCAATGATTACAGCCGTGATTGAATTCAGAGTTATTGCACTGCCGATTTCTGCATTACCAGAACCACTCAGCATGGTAATGGCAATCCCAGCTAAAGCAGCCATAAGGCCGGAGATCACATAGATACTGAATTGAACTGAGGTAACCGGAACTGCTGTTTCATAAGCAGCATCAGCTTTTCCACCGACTGCAAAGAGATACTTTCCATATCGAGTTGAACTGATATATTTCCAAACCAATAATATAATTGCGATAATAAAAAAGCTCAGCGGTAATTTTAAGGGGGTAGTAGTTCGATAAATTTCGGCAATGCTTGCCGGAATTCCACCACCCGGGTTAGGTAAAATGAAAAGGGCAAGACCTCCATAAAGGAAACTGGTGGCATAAGTGGTGATGATAGGCTGCAGGCGGAGGTGAGCAATGAAAAAGCCGTTGATGGCTCCTGCCAATAAACCTACCAAAATAGAAACCAACACATATCGCCACATTAATTCAGTAGAACCATCTAAACCAACCCGCGTAGCAAGAATTGTGTTAACGATAGAAACTATTCCACCCACTGAAATGTCAATTCCCCCCCCGATAAGCACGACGGCTTGCCCAACAGCAACCAGGACAAGTGGTAAGAAAACACGCATATTGCTGTTTAGTGTTTCGCGGTCGAACATATTCGGCTGTAAAATCCAATTCACGATGATGGAGATTGCTAGCAAGATTAACGGAAAGAATGCCGGGTAACGCGTCATCAAAAAATCCCAGGTAAATCGGTTTTTCATAGTGCGCCTCCGTTCGAAATCCCCAGACTGGCTGCAATCAAGTTTTCTTTTGTCAAGGTTTCTCCGGATAATTCGGTGCGGATAATACCATCGTGTAAAACTAAAACCCGGTCACACAAACCGATTAATTCTTCATCGTCGCTGCTATAGAATAATATGGTTTTCCCTTCATTGCATAAATTAGTCAGGAGAGAATAGAATTCAGCTTTGGTGCCTACATCAACACCTTTTGTGGGATCATTAAGTAAGAGCAGACTTGGTTGACGCATCAGCCACTTACCGATAACTACTTTCTGGGCATTGCCACCCGAAAGACTGCTGACTGGTTCGTTCAATCCTGCCATTTTCAAGTTTAAACTTTCAGCGATTTTTCCTGCATCGTGTTTTGCTTTGGCTATTTTTAATGGGAAACCATATTTTTTCCATGATGGCAGCAAGAGATTTTCTAAAATCGAGCGGATGTAAAGTAATCCTTCTCTGGCACGATCGCCAGGTACAAGCGCCAATCCTTTTTTCATTGCTTGGCGAGGGTGATTGAATTTGCTTTCTTTGCCATTAATCTTTATCTTACCCGAATGAGGTTTAGCGCCATATAATGAAAGCAATAAATCGCGTTGACCTTGTCCGCGTAAACCACCAATGCCAACCAATTCTCCTTCTCTTACGCGAAAACTGATTCCTTTTAGAGTCGTTGTATGTAAACCATCTACCTCTAAACACATGGGCTTATCAGCTTTATCTGGCTTTTTTGAGCCAGTGCGGGAAAAACTGAATACCGATTCTTTTTCGATCATCAACTTGACCAAGTCTTTTTCGTTGATGTCGCTCATTTTTCCCGAGCCAACGGTTTTACCATTGCGCAAGACACTATAATTATCCGCGATGCGAAAAATTTCTTCCATGCGATGCGAAACGAATACAATTGCCTTTCCTGCTTCCTTCCAATGTTTAACTAAATCAAATAGCCGAGTCACTTGTCGGCTATCAAGGCTGGCAGTTGCTTCATCAAGAATAATCAGCCAGGGATCCACACTGATGGCTTTTAAGATTTCGATGATTTGTTTTTCATCCGCTGGAAGTGAAGCAACCGGATCATGGGGGTGAATATCTGTCTTGTATGTCCCCTGAAATAACGAAAGTAATTCATTTGTTTTTTTATCGATTTCTTTACGGTTAACCGTACCATAAGCGGTCATCGGTTCACGGGTTAGCCATATATTTTCGGCGACGGTCATTTGTGGAATAAGGCTTAACTCCTGGAAAACTGTAGCGATCCCTAATTTTTTTGCTGATTGCGGAGAAGACAATTGCACAGGTTTATCATCAAGGAATAGTTGTCCTCCATCGAGGACAACTACTCCGTTGATTACTTTACTCATTGTGCTTTTGCCGCTTCCGTTTGCACCCACCAATGCCACGACTTCTCCTGTATGGACATCCAGGTTGCCATCTGACAGAGCTTCGACGCCGCCGTAACGTTTGATTATATTGCGTGCAGAAAGCGACTTAGCCATAGTATTATTTGAAGTATTGTTGAACTTCTTCGTCGGTCATAATATCATCGAGCAGATAAGCGTCGGGTTTACCTTCGCACATCGCCAGTCCTTCATCCAGGTTTTTGGATGTTATCACAGCCGCCAGCGGAATGACGAAAGAAAGGCCATTGACGCCGCCTAGCTTGCTTTTATCAACTTGTTTACCCATCAGCATGTTCACGGCAATGCGTAAACCGGTTGGGGAGACGCCAGGGTGATTGGCAACGGCGATGGAATCGAAATCGGGGTTCATGGTGAGAGCTTCTTGCCATAGCTTGAGGAACTGGCAGCGGCCTTCACCAACGCCCTGGGGCCATTTAGCGGGGTTGGCAGCCATGACTGCCTGCAAAGCGCCAATAGCCATGCCGTCTTGTGTCCAGTAGCCGTCGAGATTGGGGTAAGCAGCCAGGAAATTGGACATAACCTGCTGGCCGGTAGCTTCATCCCATTTGCCGGTGTCGGTAGCCAGGACTTTAATGTCGGGATATTGAGCAAAGACTTCAGCCACGCCTTCCATGCGGGCGACATTAGCGGGGTGCCCGGGGAAGCCTTCGATTTGAACAATATTGCCCTTGCCGCCGAGCTTTTCAGCCAGCCACTTAGCGCTTTCCATAGCCCAGGCTTTTTGGTCGATGCCGACATTGTATACACCGGGGACGTTTAATTCCTGATCCACCGAGATAACAATGATGCCCTTAGCTACGGCTTCTTGCAGGGTGGCGTTTAAACCTTGAACATCACCTGGGTTTACCAGGATGGCGTCTACGTTTTTAGCCATCAGGTTTTGCAGCTGCTGAATCTGACCAGCCACATCGGTGTCGGCGCTTTCGATGATTAGCTCAGTGGTCAGGCCTTTATCCATATATTCCTTGTTGACTTCGATCAACTCGGCAATCATTTGAGTGCGATATTCGCTGCTGATAAATGGATTCGAGATACCAATAGTAAAGGGTTCTTTAGATGTTGATTCTTCGGTCTGAACTGGCGCTTCGGTGGCAACAGGAGCTTCAGTTTCAACGGGAGCTTCAGTTGCTACAGGTGCTTCAGTTGCAGGCGCTTGGGTTGGCGTTCCTCCGCAAGCTGCTAACATGGACGTGATGATTAGCACAGAGAAGATCCAAAGCAATACTTTTTGGGTTTTTTTAGACATTTTCTTTTTCTCCTACGAAATTAATAAAAGTCGAGTAATGTTGATATTAAATTGATCGATAGTTTTTGGGATTATCACCTCCATTCGGTTGAATAAATAATTATGCTGTCTGCTGCAATTCATCTTTTACAGTGAAAAGGTATTGTGATGCTAACGTAATTGCACCTATAACGCCAGCATCTGCTCCAATACCCGAAAAATCGATTGAGAGATGTTGAGTAGCCAATGGTAACGACCGCCTTAAAACTGCCTGGCGTATTGCTACTAACAGATGATTACCAAAATTGGAAATGCCGCCGCCAATAAATACATGGCTTGGATTAAAAAAATTCACCAAGCTGGCTAATACATCGCCGACCATTTGACCGCTAGAGCGGATAATTTCGAGAGCAGCTTGATTGCCATCGCGGCAGGCAATATTTACATCTTCAGGGCGTAATATTCCGTCATTTGTTTCTAAGATTTGGCGTAATAATGGGCTGCTGCCATTATTTGCTGCTAATATCGCTTTTTCTACAATAGCTGGACCTGCTGCCATGGCTTCCAGGCAACCAAAGTTACCGCAGCGGCATATGGGCCCTTTTTTATCTACACAAATATGACCGATATCGCCTGCGCATCCATCACTGCCGCGGTGGATTTTTCCATTAGAAATGATGCCAGCGCCAATGCCGGTACCAATCTTTATAAAAATAAAATGATCAATTCCAACCCCTTTACCAGCTTTCTGTTCGCCCAGTGCCATGATGTTAACATCATTATCGACAATGACAATCGCAGAAGGAAAAATGTTTTTAAAGTAATCGCGAAAACTGAAATTTTCCCAATCGGGCATCAATGGGGGGGCGACTAATACCCCACGATTAAAATCAACAGGACCTGGTACACCAATGCCGACTCCAAAAATTTGAACAGGTTGACCGCCTTGTGCTCTAACCATTTCCTGAATTAATTCAATACATCTTCCAAGAACAATAGATGGTTTTTGATGCACATCGGCTGGTTCACTTCTGCGTTGATAAATCTGACCACTAATGCCTGCCAGCGCAAGATCGATACTTGTAGCGCCGATATCAATTCCTACAAGATATCCTATATTATTATTGAGTTGAAGTATACGGGGTTTTCGTCCGCCATGTGAATTCCCCTCGCCAATTTCAATTATAAATCCTTTATTAACCAGCTTGCGGATTTCTTGTGATGTTTTCGCTTTCGACCAACCAGTAATGTGTGATATTTCTAATCTTGATATTTCCCCGCTTTTACGCAATATTCCCAAAATTTCGGCTTCTGCTGTATTAACTACAATTGGAGCTTTTATTTCAACGGGCATAGAATCCTTAATTAGATATTCTTGTGTTTTTTTAGTTTATAAGGAAGGATTTATCTACTTGATAATATTTATATATTAAATAGTTTGTTAAGTCAATACACTAAGTAGTTTAATTAATGCAATACTTAGTATAATAAATATACAAAGTAGTACGGATAAATTATAACAAGATTTCTATAAGAAAGAAATTTCAAAATACCAATCTTAAATTTTCCATGTACAACATCACAGTTTGGCTTTACTAGAAAACCCTGTGTATCCAATCATTCCTGGGGCTTTCCTAAAAGTCGATTTTGTCATGTTGAGCGCAGCGAAACATCTATTTTACATGATGAAAATTCCCTTCGCTTTGCTCAGGGTGACAGCTTACTTTTAGGACAGCCCCCGTCTCGGCTTTTCAAAATCTTATGAATTGCAGCAATGGAAACATCTCAATTTAACTTAATGTAATTGCCCCCATATCGGGTTACATGAGGGGCTGTATTAAAATTCAATTTTGTTAAATAAAGCAAAGCAAATCAGTTACTGGCATCATTAAAATGCTTTTTGCTATGCTGAAATTAATACTCTTCTTATAAGTACAGCTCCTTCTTTTTTTTAATCTTTAATCACCTGAGAGAATGTGCCTGTCTTTTTATCTTTAAGAATGACTTTTAATCGTCCATCTGGCATTTTTTCTTCTTTGATCAAATAATGCTGGTCATCATATTCCTTTAAACCTTTTTCTTTTTGGCTTATCTGACCACCGCGCCAATATTTGAGTTCAACGGGTTCCCATTTCTTGCTTTTTACGGATTTATAGCATGCATCGATGATGGCATTCACAATGTAGCCATCGTAAAAGTCTTCTTTGGGAGGGGTACCTTTGTCCATCGAGTTAAACATGTCCAAAAACATTTCCACATACCCCAGCGATCCAACTTCATCGCCAACCGGGAAAAGCCACCCGGTTTCCCCTTCAGCTTTTTCTGCAACATACCCGCTTTGGCCAACACTGGTGAACATTTCAAAACCGGTTCTAAGCCAGTGATTCAACCATATTGTCCCTTCAGTTCCTGCAATTTCGTCTCGCAAATCCATGCCGCCCCGAAAAGACCAGCTTACCTCGAATTGTCCAATCGCGCTGTTTTCATAACGAACCAATCCGATAGCATGATCTTCGACATCGATTGGATGGACTTGTGTATCTGCCCAGCAGGTCACCTCAGTGGGTTGAATTCCCTTTCCAATAAAGCTTCGCGCGATTTCAATGCAATGGCATCCCATATCTACGATAGCGCCTCCTCCAGATAGTTCTTTACTCCAAAACCAATCACTATGCGGACCTGCATGGGTTTCGCGAGAGCGTGCCCAAAGAATTTTCCCAAGTGCGCCATTATGGGCTGCGTCTAAAGCCTTGAGTGTTTTTGGAGTATAAACCAAATCTTCCAGGTAGCCATGAAATATATTGGTTTTCTCGGCAGCTTCAAACATTTCTAGTGCATCACTGCTGTTAGTAGCCAATGGTTTTGTACAAAGCACTGCTTTACCAGCTTCAATGGCTAGTAAGGCAGCTTTTTTGTGTAAATAATTGGGTAAGCCAATGACTACCGTATCCACTTCAGGGTCTCGAATAGCTTCTGCCATATCAGCGGTATATTTTGGAATTACGAATTCGCGGGCGAATTTTTCGGCTTCATCTTTCGTGTTTGCACATGTAACCACTATCTGATCTTTCCCCCGAAAATTGAGTAAACTCATCGTATAAAACCGGCCGATTAATCCGGTGCCCAACATTGCGATTTTGTGCATATTAACCTCCAATATCTTATGATTAAAATCATTATAAAAGAATACTTGAATTTAGTCATTTATTGGGATATATATTTCTGATAGAATTATACCGTCCTAAAACAATGATTAGAAATGTGTGACTGCTCAGGTTATGATAGATGCCTCAAATACGGAAAATCACGCAATCTGGCTGAGAAGTCTTAGAAATATTTGAATGATGATTACACCATTATTAACGCCGCGGCAAAGGGTTTTTATGACAATTGCACATGAGGAACCCGATACAGTTCCTATGGCTTTAGGAGGCGGACCATACGGCATTGTCGATGATCTGTATTATAAACTTATTGATGCCCTTAATCTGAAAAATCCCGTTCCCCCTTTCCGAAAAGGTCATAATATCTCCTATATGGATGATCGTTTATTAGACCTTTTAGGAACCGACATTCGTTATTGCTGGCCAGGATTACTACCGAATAGCCCGGTTTTTCAAGGCGAAGAAGATGATACTTTCTTCGACTCTTACGGTCAGGTTTGGAAAAGAGCCACACCTTATTATTATCCTGGTAAAGGCATTTTGAGAGAAGCTGTTAGTATTGATGATATCGATAGAATGGTCAGATGGCCCGACCTTAGCAATCCGCAATGGACGATGGGACTTGAAGATCGGGCGCGTTTTCTGCATGAGGAGACTGATTTCTTTATAACCATGCGTATGGTTGCCTCGCATGGTCCTTTTCAGACAGCTTGTGATTTACGGGGGATCGAAAATTTCCTCAAAGACATGGCGCTTTATCCCGAATTTGCTTTGGCGTTGTTAGATAAAATCACTTGTATAATCGAAGGCTTGCTCAGGCTGGCGTTGCAAGCAGGTGGAAAATATTTCGATATGATCGAACTGCCAGGTGATGATTATGCCGGGAATGCTAATCTTTTAATTTCACCAGCAATGTTTAGGAGATTTATAAAACCCTGCATTGAACGAGAGGTGAAAGTGATCAAGGAGCATAATCCAGATATAAAAATTATGCTCCATAGCGATGGGGCGATTTCC